>NZ_JBFRDA010000006.1:0-219620 GCF_052113345.1 Pseudarthrobacter sp. YAF2
CGCGTCCGCCTCACCCGCCCCGGCGGCGACGTCCAACTCTTCCGCCCCGGACTCTCCGTCGCCGAACTCACCCAACCCGGCCAACCCGCCCAACGCATCACCCTCCCACGCCGCAGCCTCCGCGACTGCCTCGCCGAAGAACTCCGCCGGCTGGACCCCGACGAAGTGTTTGGCGAAGTGATTACTATTGGACTGCCACGTACCAATCTAAGGAGCGTCCGACCCAGTGAGCGTTGACCCCAGAGTAAGCATCCATCCTGATTCGTCCGTCCTCATGGCCGCAATTGCGGCCCGCCTGATCACCAAGCTCGTTGATGTCCAGGACAAGTACGGCGAAGCCACTGTGGTGCTCACCGGGGGGACCGTGGGGATCGGCACGTTGAAGGCTGTTGCCGATTCCCCGGCGGCGCCCGCCGTCGACTGGTCCAAGGTCAACTTCTGGTGGGGGGACGAACGCTTCCTGGGATCCGCGGATCCGGACCGCAACACAAAGCAGGCGTTTGATGCGTTGCTCTCGCATATTCCGGTGGATCCGGAGCGCGTCCACTCCCCTGGTTCCGCGGACCACTTCGGTACTGCCGAGGAGGCGGCTGAGGACTACGCCCGGCAGTTGCGGGAAGCCGCAGCAGCGGAACATGCGGCCGACATGTCCGATGACCGGCCGGATGAGCCCTCCACGTTGCCCCGTCTTGATGTGGTGCTACTCGGCGTCGGCCCTGACGCCCACATCGCATCGCTGTTCCCTGAGCAGGCCGGCATCCGGGAAAAGAACCTTACGGTGGTGGGAGTGCGCAACTCGCCCAAGCCGCCGCCAATGCGGATTTCCCTGACGCTGCCTGCCATCAATACGGCGTCAGAGGTCTGGATGGTGGTGGCTGGAGAGGACAAGGCCGGGGCGGTGGGACTTGCCCTCGCCGGCGCCAACCCGGTCCAGGTCCCTGCGGCCGGGCCGAGGGGTACGTCCCGGACCCTGTGGCTGATCGACGAGAACGCCGCCTCACGTGTCCCCCAGCAACTCGTCCGGAAGGACGCCGCGGGCGCGTAGTTTTTCCAGCGCTCCGGCCAGGACGTCTTCGGCGTCCTGGCCGGAGCGCCGCTCTTTAACGTATTCCAGGTGGCTCTTGAAGCCCTCGTCAAAGGGATCGGCCAGCGCCGCTGCCTGCCCGTCACGGGAAGCTGGAGCACCGCAGCGCCGGCAGTCCCAGGTCAAGGGGATCTGGTCATCGGGCAGCTTGAGGAAGACGGGCTGGGTCTCGTGCCCCTTCGCGCACCAGTAGGACACCCTGATGCGCGGGAGGGGCTGGGAGGAAGGATCGGTGGACTGCAGGCTCGATCCGGACCCTGCCGTAACCCCGGCGCGGGTCCCCCGAAAGCCTGATGCTGGATGGACCATGACATCTCCTGCCTCGAAGCGGCTGGCCGGGTGCCGGCAGCTTAAACGCAACTGTGGCTGCCGGATAAACCGACAGCCACAGTTTAGTTGCCCGATCCGGGCGGCGGGAGGGCCTCAGGACCCTATTCAGCGGATCCTTAGGAGTCTCCGCCGCCGCTGAAGCGCATGATCAGGCCCAGTGCAATGATGACAACGCCCCAGGTAACACCGAGGACGATGGTGAAGCGGTTGAGGTTCCGTTCGGCAACCCCGGAGGAGCTGAGGCCCGAGCTCATGCCGCCGCCGAACATGTCGGAGAGGCCGCCGCCGCGACCCTTGTGCAGGAGGATGAGCAGCGTCAGCAGGAGGCTGGTGATGCCCAGGAGGATCTGCAGGATGACATGAAGAACGTCCACGACGGCCTTTCGGAAGTTGGGATTGCGGGAACTTGTACTGGTTGCGGACTAGTCCGTGACCAGGTGGCTCTCGAACCTGACAATATTAGCAAACTCGGCGGGATCGAGGCTGGCGCCGCCCACAAGGACACCGTCGACGTCGCGCTCCTGCAGGATGGCGGCGGCGTTGTTGGCCTTGACTGAGCCGCCGTACAGCAGGCGGGTCTTGGCTGCAACGTCGGCGCCGAAGAGGGTTTCGAGTTCCGCACGGATCGCGGCGCACATTTCCTGTGCGTCCTCCGGGCCTGCGACCTCGCCCGTGCCAATCGCCCAAACGGGCTCATAGGCAACCACGAGTTCGGCGGCCTGGTCGTTGGTGAGTCCTGCAACGCCGGCGCGCAACTGCTGGAGCGTGTGCTCAACATGGGTTCCGGCTTGGCGGATTTCCAGGCCTTCCCCGACGCACAGGACGGGGGTGACGCCGTGCTTAAAGGCGGCCTTGACCTTGGCGTTGAGGACGTCGTCGGACTCGTTGTGGATGGTGCGGCGTTCGCTGTGGCCCACCAGCACGTAAGTGCAGCCGAGCTTGGCCAGGAACTGGCCGGAAATGTCGCCGGTGTAGGCTCCGGAATCGAACTGGGAAAGATCCTGGCCGCCGTAGGCGACCTGCAGGTCATCGCCCTGGACCAGGGTCTGGACGCCGCGGAGGTCCGTGAACGGCGGGAACACGGCAACCTCAACGCGGCTGTAGTCGTGCTTGGCGTCGGAGAGGGTCCAGGCCAGCTTCTGCAGGAGGGTGATGCCCTGCACGTGGTCCATGTTCATTTTCCAGTTGCCCGCTATGAAGGGCTTGCGGTCGAAGGCGCCATTCGTTGACGTAGTCACGTGATCTCCATAAAAGTTCTTGATATGTGTGCGGCCGGCAGGCTGCCGCGGGCAACCTGCCGGCCGAAGGACTGGTCAGTCCTGTACTTCCTGGCAGTGGGTGCTACCGGTCCAGGACGCTGAGGCCGGGAAGCTCCTTGCCTTCGAGGTATTCCAGGCTTGCGCCGCCGCCAGTGGAAATGTGGCCGAACTGGTCATCGGCGAATCCCAGCGTGCGTACCGCCGCTGCCGAGTCGCCGCCGCCCACAACGGTGAAACCGTCGGTTTCCGTGAGGGCCTGTGCGATGGCGCGAGTACCGGGGGAGAAGGCCTCGAATTCGAAGACTCCCATGGGCCCGTTCCAGAAGACCGTGCGGGCTCCCTTAATCCGGTCCGCGAAGGCGGCAGCGGTATCCGGGCCGATATCCAGGCCGATGCCCTGGGCGCCGAAGCTGCTGCTTTCGATGGCGTCAGCCGGCACCGTTGCGTGCGCAGCATCCGCCGCGAACTTTTCTGCCACCACGACGTCCGTGGGAACGACGAATTCGGTGCCTGCATCCGCGGCCCGCTTGAGGTAGTCCTGGACCACGGGGATCTGGTCTTCCTCGAGGAGGCTGGAGCCCACCTTGTGACCGGCGGCTGCCAGGAAGGTGAACAGCATGCCACCGCCCACCAGGACGGTGTCGGCTTTGCCGAGCAGGTTCTCGATGACCGCGAGCTTGTCGGAGACCTTGGAGCCGCCGAGCACCACCACGTAGGGACGCTGGGTGTCAGTGGTCAGCTTCCGAAGGACTTCCACCTCCGTGTGCACCAGGTCGCCCTGGTACGACGGCAACCGGGTGGCGACGTCGTAGACACTGGCATGCTTGCGGTGGACGGCGCCGAAGGCATCGTCCACGTAGGCGCCGTTGTCACCGGTCAGTGCCACGAGTTCGTCGGCGAAGGTGCCGCGTTCGGCGTCGTCCTTGCTGGTCTCGCGGGAGTCGAAGCGGACGTTCTCCAGGACCAGCGCTTCGCCGTCCTGGAGGGACGCTGCGTCACGCTTGGCGGCGTCACCAACGGTGTCGGCGGCCAGGGTGACCTTGAAGTCCGCCAGTTCGGCGAGGCGGTCCACGGCGGGACGAAGGGAATACTTGTCCTCCGGGGCGCCCTTGGGGCGTCCGAGGTGGGCTGTTACCAGCACGCGGGCACCGGCGTCCGTGAGCTTTGACAGCACTGGCAGTGAGGCCTTGATGCGGCCGTCGTCAGTGACTGTAGAGCCGTCGAGCGGCACATTCAGGTCACTTCGAACCAGAATGTACCGCCCGCGGACACCTTCAGCGATCAGTTCGTTGAGGGTGTGAGATGTCATGTGTCTAACCCTAGCCCAGCTTGGATGCCACGAGCTCCGTGAGGTCGACGAGGCGGTTGGAGTAGCCCCATTCGTTGTCATACCAGGAAACAACCTTGACCTGGTTGCCGATGACCTTGGTCAGGCCGGCGTCGAAGATCGAGGAAGCGGGGTCGCCCACGATGTCGGAGGAGACGATGGGCTCGTCCGTGTAGGTCAGGAAGCCCTGCAGTTCCTCGGACTCCGAGGCGCGCTTGAGGGCGGCGTTGACTTCCTCCACGGTGGTCTCGCGGGAGACGGTGACGGTGAGGTCGGTGGCGGAGCCGGTGGGTACGGGGACGCGGATGGCGTAGCCGTCCAGCTTGCCCTTGAGTTCAGGCAGGACAAGGCCGATTGCCTTGGCGGCGCCGGTGGAGGTGGGAACCATGTTGATGGCCGCAGCACGTGCACGGCGCAGGTCCTTGTGCGGGCCGTCCTGCAGGTTCTGGTCCGCGGTGTAGGCGTGCACGGTGGTCATGAGTCCACGCTCGATGCCGAATTCGTCGTTAACCACCTTGGCCAGCGGGCCGAGGCAGTTGGTGGTGCAGGAGGCGTTGGAAATGATGTTGTGCGTGGCGTTGTCGTACAGGTTGTCGTTGACGCCCATCACGATGGTGATGTCCTCGTCCGAGGCCGGAGCGGAAATCAGGACCTTCTTGGCGCCTGCATCGATGTGCTTTTGCGCATCGGCTGCCTTGGTGAAGAAGCCGGTGGATTCGATGACGATATCCACGCCCAGTTCGCCCCAGGGGAGCTTGGCGGGGTCGCGTTCCGCCAGGACCTTGACCACGTTGCCGTTGACGACGATGTTGCCGTCCTTGACCTCGATGGTTTCCTTCAGGCGCCCGCCGACGGAGTCGTACTTGAACAGGTGGGCCAGGGCTTCGGGGCTGGTGAGGTCGTTGACTGCAACGATTTCCAGGTCCGCGCCCTGGGCAAGTGCTGCGCGGAAGTAGTTGCGGCCAATGCGGCCGAAGCCGTTGATACCAATACGGGTCGTCACTTTTACAGTCTCCTTGGTGCTTTGAGAAGCACTACTAGTTGAGCGGGCGTTCAAGCCAACTAACAGATCCCGCACGCCATTGGGCAGAGATATTTACACGGAGGGCGACCAGCCTCATTGCTGAAGGCTAACCGCCTTCCGTGACCTATCTTACGTTTAAGTGGGTCCGCCCCCGCAAGTGCGGGGGCGGACCGTCCACATCCCGGCCGGTTTAAGTCAGAATGTGAAGTTTGTTACATCGATGCATAACGCAGCTCACTACGGGAGGGTGATGAGTCCCGTGGCGTTGGTGCGTGCTGCCTCGAAGCGCTGGGCGACGTCGGCCCAGTTGACGATATTCCAGAATGCCTTGACGTAGTCGGCCTTGACGTTGACGTAGTCAAGGTAGAAGGCGTGCTCCCACATGTCCAGCATCAGCAGCGGGGTGGTGCCCAGGGCAACGTTCCCCTGCTGGTCATACAGCTGTTCGATGACAAGGTTTCCACCGATGGGTTCGTAGGCCAGGAAGCCCCAGCCCGAGCCCTGCAGTCCCAGTGCCGCAGCGCTGAACTGGGCGCGGAAAGCATCAAAGGAACCAAAAGCGTCGTCGATGGCAGCCGCCAGCTCGCCTTCGGGCTTGTCGCCGCCGTCCGGGGACAGGTTGTTCCAAAAGACCGAGTGGTTGATGTGGCCGCCGGTGTGGAACGCGAGGTCCTTGGAGAGACGGTTGATGTTGGCGAAGTCGCCCTTTTCCCGTGCCTCGGCAAGCTGGGCCAGCGCGTTGTTGGCGCCGGTGACGTAGGCTGCGTGGTGCTTGCTGTGGTGCAGCTCCATGATCCGCGCAGAGATGTGCGGCTCAAGGGCGGCGTAGTCGTACTTGAGTTCGGGCAATACGTACTCAGTCACAAAATCCTCCAATATCGTGGACGCTCGGTCCGGTTGGTGACTCTCGGATTGTGCATCCGGGCGGCTGGCACCCGGAATCTTTTTGATTCTATGGGGCGCTTACTCGTCCAGCATTTCCGGCGTCACATTGGCGTCAGTTCCGGGAATGCCCAGGTCGAGGGCGCGTTTATCCGCCATGGCCAGCAGCCGGCGGATCCTGCCGGCTATCGCGTCCTTGGTCATCACGGGATCGGCAAGCCGGCCCAGTTCGTCCAAGCTGGCCTGTTTGTGGGCCACCCGCAGTTCACCGGCGTATTTCAGGTGGTCCGGAACGTCGTCGCCGAGGATTTCCAGGGCGCGGTCCACCCGCGCGCCTGCAGCCACTGCGGCCTGCGCGGATCGGCGCAGGTTTGCGTCGTCGAAGTTGGCGAGCCGGTTTGCCGTGGCGCGGACTTCCTTTCGCATCCGGCGTTCTTCCCAAACCATCAGCGCGTCGTGGGCGCCCATGCGCGTCAGGAGCGCCGCGATGGTGTCGCCGTCGCGGATGACCACGCGGTCCACTCCCCTGACTTCACGCGCCTTGGCCTGGATGTCCAGGCGGCGGGCCGCCCCGACGAGGGCGAGGGCCGATTCGGGCCCCGGGCAAGTGACCTCCAACGATGAGGACCGTCCGGGTTCCGTCAGTGATCCGTGGGCAAGGAACGCCCCGCGCCACACGGCTTCGGCGTCGGCCGCTGATCCGTTGACGACGGCGGAGGGCAGCCCGCGGACGGGGCGGCCCCGGCCGTCCAGGAGGCCGGTCTGCCTGGCCAGTGCCTCACCGTCACGGACGACGCGCACTACGTAGCGGCTGGCGCGCCGAAGTCCGCCCGCGGAGACCACGATGATTTCGCTCTGGTGCCCGTAGACCTCGGCGATGGCGGCGCGGAGGCGGCGGGCCGTGGATGCCAGGTCCACTTCCGCTTCGATGACGATCCGGCCGGAGATGATGTGCAGTCCCCCGGCGAAGCGGAGCATGGCGGAGACTTCCGCCTTGCGCACTGATGACTTCTTGATGTCCAGACGGGACAGTTCTTCTTTGACCGATGCTGTCAGTGCCATGGCACCTTCCTAACTGTTCCCAAAAATGTCCTGGTACGCCGTCGCCAGCCGCAGTGGCTCGTGGACCGGGCGGCGTCCCGACGCCCCTACTTTACCCAAGACCACCTCCGCGCCGATCATGCCGGCGGCCTTCTCGAACTCCTGCCGGTCCGGTACGGAGGCGGGATCGGCGAGGACGACGTCAACGCTGAACTCCGGAGCGTAGCGCCGGAGGACGTGAAGATGGTCGGCGGCCGTCATGCCGGACGTTTCCTTAGTGTCGGTTGCAAGGTTCATGGTCAGGCAGCGCTTGGCCGGGGTGCTGCACAATGCCTGGCGCATCTCGGGCAGCAGCAGGTGCGGCAGGACAGAGGTGTACCAGGAGCCGGGGCCCAGGACCACCCAGTCCGCCAGTTCGATAGCCGTCAAGGCCTCCGTGCAGGCGGGCGCCGATTTAGGCAGGAGCCGGACTTCCTCCAGCGAGCCGGCGACGGCGCAGCGCGCCTGGCCGTGGATGGTCTGCAGCCCGGTTCCGCCGCCGGGGGTGGTGACGCGGACGTCGCCTTCGATGGTAAGCGGGACGGTGGACATGGGCAGGACCTGGCCCCGGGCGCCGAGAAGCGCACCGGCCCACTTGAGTCCGGCCACGGCGTCGCCCAGGAGTTCCCAGAGGGTGACGATCAACAAGTTGCCCATGGCGTGTTCGTCCAGGGAGCCGCCCGGGCCTTTTCCGGCGCGGAAGCGGTGCTGCATGACGTCGCGCCAGGTGCGGCCCCAGTCGGTGTCGTCGCACAGCGCGGACAGCGCCATGCGGAGGTCTCCGGGCGGGAGGACGCCGTACTCCTCGCGCAGACGCCCGGAAGAGCCGCCGTCGTCCGCCACGGTGACGATCGCTGTGAGCTCGGAGGTGAGCAGGCGCAGTGCCGACAACGAGGCCGCCAGGCCGTGTCCGCCGCCCAGTGCCACAACATTGGGGCCCTTGTCCTGTTGGCCGGGCGCTGTTCCGCCGGCCGGTGGCACCAGGGGCAGGGCACCGGTGAAAAGGGCCATTATTCGCGGCCCAGATCCCGGTGCGCGGTGGTCACCGTGACCCGCGGATACTGAGCGAGTTTCTTGGAGAGCTCGACGGCGACCGCGACGGAGCGGTGCTTTCCGCCGGTGCAGCCGACGGCGATGGTGGCGTAGTGCTTGTTTTCCCGCCGGTACCCTTCCAGTACGGGCTCAAGTGCGAGGACATAGCGGTCCACGAAGTTCTTGACGCCCTCGGCCTCGAGCACGTAGTCGCTGACGTCCTTGTCCAGGCCGGTCAGGGGGCGGAGCTGGGGAACCCAGTGCGGGTTGGGTATGAACCGGACGTCCGCCACGTAGTTGGCGTCCACCGGCAGGCCGTACTTGAAACCGAAGCTCATGACATTCAACCGCAGTGCCACGGGACCGGTTTCGCTGAACAGCTCGGTAATGGCCGTCGCGAGTCCGTGGACGTTGTAATTGGAGGTATCGAGCACGACGTCGGAGCTATCGCGCAGTTCCTGCAGCAGCTCGCGTTCGGCGGCGATACCGTCCAGGATGCGTCCGCCGCCCTGGAGCGGGTGGGGGCGGCGCCCCTGTTCAAAGCGCCGGACCAGGACGTTGTCGCTGGCGTCCAGGAACAGCACCCGGAAGGTGACGCCGCTGGCGGCAAGTGCGCCCAGCGCTGCGCGGATGTCGGCGAAGAGCCCCTTGCTGCGGACGTCGATCACCACCGCGAGCCGGGGAATGGACTGCGGTGCGTGCGAGACGAGTTCGGCCAGCGTGCCAAGCATCTGCGGCGGAAGGTTCTCCACGACATACCAGCCGTGGTCCTCCAACGCATCGGCGGCGGTGCTCCGCCCGGCGCCGGACATCCCGGTGACCACCAGCAGCTCCGCTTCGAGCGGCTTGACTGTCTCCAGCCCGTCCTGCCCGTCTTCGGATCCCGCCGTCGTGTCTGCCATGAAGTCCGCCCCGTTTCGTTGTTGTGCCAAGGGCGACCGCAGTGGCGCCGCCCCGTCACTTACCCTAGCTAAGTTTCAATGATTTCGCCGGTGGCCATGTTGATCGCCGGTACGGCCGCAGCATCGGGGCTGTCGGCGGCGAAGTGGTTCACGATGGCGCCGGCCAGGGCGGGGCCGATCCCCTTGGCCTGGGAGAGCTCTTCGACGGAGGCGGCCTTGACGCCCTTGACGGAGCCGAAGTGGGCTAGTAGGGCTTTGCGCTTGGACGCACCCAGCCCCGGGACGGCGTCGAGCGCCGAGACGGTCATGGCCTTGCCGCGCTTTTGCCGGTGGAAGGTGATGGCGAAGCGGTGGGCCTCGTCCCGGATCCGCTGCAGCAGGTACAGGCCCTGCGAGGTTCGGGGCAGGATGACCGGAAAATCGCTGTCCGGCAGCCAAACTTCTTCCAGCCGCTTGGCCAGGCCCACCACGTAGACGTCATCGATGCCCAGGCCGGCCAGCGCGCGGGCTGCCGCATTCACCTGCGGCTGGCCGCCGTCCACCACCACCAGGTTGGGCGGGTAGGCGAACTTGGCTTTGGGCGCCGGCGTGGTGGTGTCCAGCACGGCGGCGTCAGTGACGGCGTCCCGGCCGTCCGCTGCGAGGACGGACTCGTCAACCTGCGCGGACTTGTCCTGCAGGTAGTGGCGGAAGCGCCGGGTCAGGACGTCGTGCATGGCCGCGGTGTCGTCGGAGGCAGCGGGTCCGGTAATGGAGAACTTGCGGTAATCGGACTTCTTGGGCAGCCCGTCCTCCACCACCACCATGGAGGCCACCACGTTGGTGCCCTGGACGTGGGAGACGTCGAAGCATTCGATCCGGAGCAGCGGCACCGGCAGGTCAAGGGCTTCCTGCAGTTCCTGGAGGGCCTGCGACCTGACAGTGATGTCCCCGGCTCGGCGGGTCTTGTGGAGCTTCAACGCGTGTTCGGCATTTTCGCGCACCGTGGACATCAGCGCCGCCTTGTCTCCGCGCTGCGGGACCCGGATATCCACCTTGGCCCCGCGGATGCCGCCAAGCCAGGTGGCGAGGTCCTCCGCGTTGCTGGGCGCCACGGGCACCAGGACCTCGCGCGGCAGCCTGCCGTGGGTTTCGCCGTCTTCACCGTAGACCTGCTGGAGCAAGTGCTCCACGAGGTCCGGGGTGGTGAAGTCCTCCACCTTTTCCACTACCCAGCCGCGCTGGCCGCGGATCCGGCCGCCCCGGACGTGGAACACCTGGACGGCGGCTTCGAGCTCGTCTTCGTGCAGGGCGAAGACGTCAGCGTCGGTGTCCTCGGACAGCACCACCGCATTGCGTTCGAAGACCTTCCGCAGGGCTGCGATGTCGTCACGAAGCCGCGCTGCGTGCTCGTAGTCCAGTTTTGCCACGGCGTCCGCCATTTGCTTTTCCAGCTTGGTGATGAACCGCTTGGCTTCACCACCCATGAAGGCGCAGAAATCGTCTGCCAGGGCCCTGTGGTCCTCTGGCGAGATCCGGCCCACGCACGGTGCGGCGCATTTGTCGATGTAGCCGAGCAGGCACGGCCGGCCGGTGGCTTCGGCCCGCTTAAACACGCCGGCACTGCAGCTGCGGACGGGGAAGACCCGCAGCAGGGTATCCATGGTTTCCCGGATCGCGCCCGCGGTATAGGGGCCGAAGTAGCGGGTCCCCTTCCGCTTGTCCCCCCGCATGACCTGCACCCTGGGGTATTTCTCGCCCATGGTGACGGCGAGGTAGGGGTAGGTCTTGTCGTCCCGGAACACCACGTTGAACCGGGGCTTGAATTCCTTGATCCAGGTGTATTCGAGCTGCAGCGATTCCAGTTCGCTGCCCACCACGGTCCACTCAACGCTGCTGGCGGCGTGGACCATGGCATAGGTCTTGGGCAACAGGCCGGCCGGGTTGGCGAAGTAGGAGTTCAGGCGGGACCGGAGGCTTTTCGCTTTGCCCACGTAAATGACCCGGCCGTGCGGGTCACGGAACCGATAGACGCCCGGGTTGGTGGGGATTTCACCGGTTTTGGGCCGGTAACTTGCTGGATTTGCCACCTATCAAGTCTACTAAGGCGCGCCGGACATCTTTGCCAGTCCGGGCTACTCCGCGGACTGGCTCTGGTTGTAGCTGGTGGAACGCTCCTGGCCGCTCAGGACAGCAATCGCGTCCATGATCCGGTCCGTGACTTCACGGCGTGCGGGAAGGGAGTGGTCCGGGCCGGTCTTGTCGAAGTACAGCGGCTCCCCCACTTTCATGGTGAAGTGCTGCGGCCTGACACCTTTCTCGCCGGCGCGCTGGAGCTTCTCGGTCCCGATCAGTCCCACCGGGATGACCGGGGCCCCGGTGGTGAGGGCGAGCCAGCCGACGCCGGTGCGGCCCCGGTAGAGGATGCCGTCCCGGGAGCGGGTGCCCTCGGGGTAGATGCCGATGCCGCGGCCGGACTCGAGGATGTCCAGGAGTGTCTTGAGCGCCTGGACGCTGGCCGCCTGTTCGCCGCGCTCCACCGGAATGGAGCCAACGGACTCGAAGAAGGCCTTCATGACCTTGCCCTTGACGCCTCCGGTGGTGAAGTACTCGGCTTTTGCGAAAAACGCGACCGGTCGGGGCATCAGTGCCTGCACGATCACACTGTCAAAAAAGGACAGGTGGTTGGGAGCCACGATGAAGGGGCCGTCGGAGGGGACATTTTCGAGTCCGACGACGGTGGGCCGGCAGGTGCCGGAGATCAGGTTGCGCGTGGTCCAGCGGACGGCATCAAACATTTCCATCGTTGCTCACCCCGCTCATTGCCGCGGTGTGGATGGCTTGAAGCCGGTCGATGACCGTGACCAGTTCCTCACCGGTGCTGACGACGGCGACCGACCCCGCCGCTTCAAGTTCGCCGTCCGGCGCGAATCCCCAGACGACCCCGATGCAGTCCAGGCCGTTGGCGATCGCCCCGGAAACGTCCTGGGCCCGGTCCCCCACCATGATGGCGTGCCGGGTATCCAGGTTCCGCAGGGCGGCGGCGATGATCTGGGTCTTGCCGAGCGGAACGCCATCCACCGCGGCTTCGTCGTCGGCGGAGCCGTGGATGCCGTGGAAGAAGCCGTCGATGCCGTGGTGGGCCAGTACCGTGTGGGCCAGGCCCTGCGGCTTCTGGGTGGCGACGGCAACGGGCCGTCCCGCAGCTGCAAAGGATTCGAGGATTTCGCGGATTCCCGGGTACAGCCGGCTCTGGGCGATTCCGGTGGACACATAGTGTTCACGGTAGCGGCGCACCACCTCTTCGAGGCGGTCCGCCGGCACCTTCGCCACGTTGAGCAGTGAGTCGCTCAGCTTGGGGCCGATCATGGCCTCCAGCAGGTCCTGGGCCGGAACGGGGAGCCCCAGCCCGCGGAGGGCCGATGCAATGCCCTCTGTTATTCCACCGGCCGGGTCGACAAGAGTGCCGTCCAGGTCAAAGATCACGGGCACTGTTGTTGAAGTCACCGGGTTAGTTTCTCACGACAGCGCGAGTGCCTGAAACTCGCATTCCCGTGCAGGAATATTTCGGAACGGATTCCGCTGCTGGTCAGCCCAGTATTTCGGCCAGGAACTTCCCCGTGTGGCTGGTGCTGGACTTGGCCACCTGCTCGGGGGTTCCTGCTGCTACGATCTGGCCGCCGCCCGAACCGCCGTCGGGCCCAAGGTCCACCAGCCAGTCCGCACTCTTGATGACGTCGAGGTTGTGCTCGATGGTGATCACCGTGTTGCCCTTGTCCACAAGACCCTGGAGGACCATGAGCAGCTTGCGGATGTCCTCGAAGTGCAGCCCTGTGGTGGGCTCGTCCAGGACGTAGATGCTGCGCCCGTTGGACCGCTTCTGCAGTTCCGCCGCGAGCTTGACGCGCTGCGCTTCACCGCCGGACAACGTGGTGGCCGGCTGGCCCAGCCGCACGTAGCCCAGTCCGACGTCCACGAGGGTGTTCAGGTGCCGCGCGATGGGTGAGAACGCCGCGAAAAATTCGGCTCCCTCCTCGATGGGCATGTTGAGGACGTCCGCGATGGTCTTGCCCTTGTAATGGACCTCCAGGGTTTCCCGGTTGTAGCGGGCACCGTGGCATACCTCGCAGGGGACGTACACGTCAGGCAGGAAGTTCATTTCGATCTTCAGCGTGCCGTCACCCGAGCATGCCTCGCAGCGGCCACCCTTGACGTTGAAGGAGAACCGGCCGGGAAGGTAGCCGCGCACCTTGGCCTCGGTGGTCTCGGCGAAGAGCTTGCGGATGTTGTCGAACACGCCTGTGTACGTCGCCGGGTTGGATCGCGGGGTGCGTCCGATGGGGCTCTGGTCCACGTGGACCACCTTGTCCAGGTGTTCGAGGCCCTGCACGGTCTTGTGCCGCCCCGCAACCTGCTTGGCGCCGTTGAGCTTGTTGGCGAGCACCTTGTAGAGGATTTCGTTGACGAGCGTGGACTTTCCTGAGCCGCTCACGCCGGTCACCGCGGTGAAGAGGCCCAGCGGGAAGGCGGCGTCAACGTTCACGAGGTTATTCTCCCGCGCGCCCACCACCTTGATTTCGCGCTTTTTGTCGTATTTGCGGCGCTTCTTGGGCACCGCAATGGCCTTCCGGCCGGACAGGTAATCACCGGTCAGCGATTCCTTGTTCTCCAGCAGCTCTTTGTATGTTCCTGAGTGGACCACCTGGCCGCCGTGTTCACCGGCGCCGGGTCCGATGTCCACGATCCAGTCAGCCACATGGATGGTGTCTTCATCATGTTCGACCACGATGAGGGTGTTTCCCATGTCGCGGAGCCGGGTGAGGGTTTCGATGAGGCGGCGGTTGTCGCGCTGGTGCAGGCCGATGGAGGGCTCATCCAGGACGTAGAGGACGCCCACCAGGCCGGAACCGATTTGCGTGGCGAGCCTGATGCGTTGCGCTTCGCCGCCGGAGAGGGTGGCGGACGGACGCTCAAGGTTGAGGTATTCGAGGCCGACGTCCAACAGGAAGGTAAGGCGCGCCTGGATCTCCTTGAGGACCTGGTGTGCGATCTGCGCTTCACGCCCGGTCAGCACCAGGTTGTTCAGGAACTCCGCACAGTCCCGCATGGGCAGGGCCGCGACCTCGGCAATGGACTTTCCGTTGATGAGGACCGAGAGGGAGGCCGGATTAAGGCGGGCTCCATTGCAGGAAGGGCACGGCACCTGCCGCATGTACTCCTCGTAACGGTCGCGGGCCCAGTCGGAATCGGTCTCCCCGTGCTTGCGGTGGACATACTGGATGGCACCCTCAAAGCCGGTGCTGTATTTGCGTTCGCGGCCGAAGCGGTTGCGGTACTGCACCACCACTTTGTGGTCCTTGCCGTGCAGGATGGTCTGGCGGACATCCTTGCCCAGCTTCTCCCACGGCGTGGCCATGGAGAAACCCACTTCCTTGGCGAGGCCCTCAAGCAGCCGGTTCCAGTATTCCGTGGTGGCAGTTCCCAGGGACCAGGGGGCGATGGCGCCTTCGGACAGGGAAAGCTCCGGATTGGGGACGATGAGTTCCTCGTCCACCTCGAGCCGGGTACCGATTCCGCTGCAGGCCGCGCAGGCGCCAAAGGGGTTGTTGAAGGAGAACGAGCGGGGCTCGATCTCGTCAATGGCCAGCGGGTGTTCGTTGGGACACGCGAGGTTTTCGGAGAAGGCCCGGATCCGTCCGGGATCGTCGGCGTCGAGGTCAACAAATTCGGCCAGGACACGGCCTTCTGCCAGCCCGAGGGCGGTCTCGATGGAGTCGGTGAGCCGCTGGCTGATGCCTTCCTTGACCACCAGGCGGTCCACCACCACCTCGATGGTGTGTTTGAACTGCTTGCCCAGCTTGGGCGGATCACTCAGCTGGACCAGGTTGCCGTCCACCCGTGCCCGGGAGTAACCCTTGGCGCTGAGCTCCTTGAAGAGGTCAACGAACTCGCCCTTGCGGCCGCGCACCACCGGCGCAAGGACCTGGAAGCGCGTGCCGTCCTCGAGTTCAAGGAGCTGGTCCACGATCTGCTGCGGCGTCTGCTTGGATACGGGCTCACCGCAGACGGGGCAGTGCGGCCTGCCCACACGTGCCCAGAGCAGGCGCATGTAGTCGTAGATTTCGGTGATGGTGCCCACAGTGGACCGCGGGTTCTTGCTGGTGGACTTCTGGTCGATGGAGACCGCCGGAGACAGGCCCTCGATGAAGTCGACGTCAGGCTTGTCCACCTGGCCCAGGAACTGGCGCGCGTAGGCGGACAGCGATTCGACGTAGCGCCGCTGGCCTTCAGCGAAGATGGTGTCGAATGCGAGGGACGATTTTCCGGATCCGGAGAGGCCTGTGAAAACGATCATGGCGTCACGGGGAAGATCGAGGTCCACGTTGCGCAGGTTGTGCTCCCGCGCGCCCTTCACGACGAGCCTGGAGAGGTCCGGCCGTTGCGGGACGGCAGCAGGGGCGGCGGTGAAGGAGGTGACGGGGGCAGAGGTTTCTTCAGCTACGGCTTTAGGCACCCCATAATGCTAATCGAAAACTTCTTCGAACATGCGCGGTTCCGCCCTCAGGGAACATCGTAGGCGGCCGCGAGCAGCTTGACTGCTTCCGCGAAGCTTGCCCCCTGCGCTTTGGCCACGTCCGCATACGCTGCCGCGGCGGCGGCCAGCCCGCCCAGTCTTTCATCCCGCGCCGAAACCACCGTCCCGTTCCGCCCGCGGGTGGCCACAATCCCGGCCGCCTCGAGCTCCTTGTACGCCCTGGCCACGGTGTGCGGGGCGACGTCGAGCTTTTCCGCCAGGGCCCGCACGGCCGGAAGCCTGGCCCCCGGGGCCAGGGCGCCGTTGTCCGCCAGGTGGATGACCTGCAGCCGCAGTTGCTCGAACAGGGCCACCGTGCTTGCGGGGTTCGGCCGCCAGGCACCGGGGAAATCTGCCGGGGCGCTCACAGGCCCCTCTCCAGGACGCCGGTGCGGCCGTCGCGGGCGGCGAACTGTGCGTTGTAGAGCGTGGCGTAATAGCTGTTGGCGGCCAGGAGGCTGCGGTGCGTTCCCTGTTCAACGATGCGTCCGTGGTCCATGACCAGAATTAGATCAGCGTTCCGGACTGTGGACAAACGGTGCGCGATGATGAAACTGGTCCGGCCGCCCCGGAGCTGCTGCATGGCTTGGCGGATCAGGAGCTCCGTCCTGGAATCCACGGAGCTGGTTGCCTCGTCCAGGACCAGTACCGAGCGTCCGGCCAGTTGCGCCCTGGCAATGGTGATGAGCTGCCGCTGGCCTTGGCTCAGGGGCTCGCCGCCGTTTTCCAGCACGGTGCCGTAGCCGTGGGGCAGGGACCGGATGAAACGGTCGGCATGCGTGGCCTCCGCTGCGGCGACAATGGCGGCATCCGTTGCCCCCGGAAGGCCGTACGCGATGTTTTCCCTGATGGTCCCGGCAAACAACCACGCATCCTGGGGCACCACGCCAAACTGGGCGCGCAGCAGGTCGCGCGGAACCGAGGCGGTGTCCCTTCCGCCAATGGAGATCCGGCCCGAGGAAGGCTCCAGGAAGCGCATCAACAGGTTCACCACGGTGCTCTTGCCGGCACCGGTGTGGCCTACGATGGCCACCGCCTGCCCCGGTTCGACCGTGAAGGTGAGGCTGCGGACAGCGGGGACGGAACCCGGGTAGCGGTACGTGACGTCGTCGAAGATGATGCGGCCCGCAACCGGCCCAGCGGTGGCCGGTCCGGCCGGCTCCAGGGGGTCCTCGCCGGCATCCAGGAGTGCGAAGACCCTGGCCGCGGACGCCGCGCAGGACTGCATGACGCTGAGCAGGCCGCCAATCTGCCCCACCGGCTGGGTGAACAGCCGACTGAACTGGATGAATGCCTGGACTCCGCCGATGGTCATGGACCCGGCAATGATTTGCAGGGCTCCCACGACCGCCACTGCGATGTAGTTGAGGTTGGCCATGAGGACCATCAGCGGCTGGACCACCCCGGCGGAAAATTGGGCTTTGCGGGAGGCACGGGCCAGGCGTGCGTTGCTCTGGCCGAAGACTTCCGCTGCCTGGTCCTGCCAGCCAAAAGCTTTGACCACCTCATGGCCGCTGACGAATTCCTCCACGTGCGCGTTGAGCTCGCCGGTCTCCTTCCATTGGCTGGCGAAATGCTCCTGGGAGCGGCGCGCCACCAGCACTGTGATCCACGTTGAGACGGGAACCGTGGCGACGGCGATTGCTGCGAGCAGCGGCGAAATCCACAGCATCATGGCAAGCGAACCGCACAGCATAAGGACTGAGACGATCAGCTGCGTCAGGACCTGGTTCAGCGCCTGGGCAATGTTGTCGATGTCGTTGGTGGCACGGCTCAGGACATCGCCCCGGGACCGCACCCGGAAGTAGGTGGAGGGCAGGCGGTGCAGCTTGTCCTCCACGGAGGCGCGGAGCCTGAACATGAGCCCCTGGACGGCGCGGGCTGCCAGCGCCCCCTGGAACCAGTTGAACAGCGAGGCGAGGACGTACATGCCGGCCACGCCTGCCAGCAGGGTTCCGAGGCGTTGGTCCAGGCTGCCCTGGACGACGCCGTCCACCACCAGGTCAGTGGCGTCACCAAGATACTTGGGGGCTGCAACGTTGAGGCCGGCGAAGGCGCAGGTGGCGCCTATGGCGCCCAGGACGTGCAGCCGGAACGGGCGCAGCAGGCCGAGGAGCCTGGCCGCGGTGGGCCGGAAGCTGTGGGCAGCCGCCCCGGGTTCTCCTGCCGCCGTCACGGGGTGCCGTCCAGTGCGAGCTGCGACTCGGCAATTTCCCTGTAGGTCGCCGAGTCCTCCAGCAGCTCCGGGTGCGTGCCCTGTGCGACGAGCCGGCCGTCGTCGAGCACCAGGATAAGGTCCGCATCCACCACGGCGGACAAGCGTTCAGCAACGACGACCACCGTGGCCGCCGCCAAAACCTGGTCCAGGGCCAGCCTCAGCCTGGTGTCGGTACGGTAGTCCAGGGCGGAGAAGCTGTCATCGAAGAGATAGAGGGGCGCCTGACGCAACAGGGACCGGGCAATGCACAGCCGCTGCCGCTGCCCGCCCGACAGGCTTGCCCCGCCCTGCCCGACCGGGGTGGCAAGACCGAGCGGAAGGTCGCGCATGAACCGCATGGTCTGCGCCGTCTCCAGGGCGGCCCACAATTCCTCATCGGTAGCCCCCGGCGCGCCCATCCGCAGGTTCTCTGCAATGGTTCCGGTAAAGAGGTGCGAGTGCTGCGGCACGATGCCCATGCCTCCGCGCAAAATATTCAGGGGCAGGTCCCGGACGTCGCGGCCGCCCACGGTGATGTGGCCGCCTGTGGGGTCGAGGAAACGTGGAATCAAGTTCAGCAGCGTCGACTTTCCGCTTCCTGTAGAGCCGACGATCGCAAGGGTGGTACCCGGCGCCGCGGTGAAGCTGATGTCCGCAAGCACCGGCGCCTCAGCTCCCGGGTAGCTGAAACCAACCCCGTGGAATTGCAGGAGGCCAGGCTCGCCTGCCGGTATGCCTGCGTCAGGTCCCTGCACCGCGGGCCGGGAAGTCCTACTGCCGGTGCCTGGCGCTCGGGAGGCAGCGTCGCGTACCGACGGTTCAGTGTCCAGGACAGCCTGGATGCGTTCGGCACAGGCGGCGGCACGCGGCGCCGTCATCAGGACATACATGGCCATCATGATCGCGAGGAGGATCTGCATGATGTAGGCGATAAAGGCGGTGAGGGCACCGAGGTTCATCAGGCCGGCCTGGATGCGGTGCCCCCCGAACCAGACAACGGCCACCGAACTGAGGTTGACCACCAGCATGATCATCGGCAGCATCCCGGCCACCAGCAGCGCAGACTGTAGATTATTCGCGGTCAGGCCGGCGTTGGCCCGGGCAAACCTCTGTGCTTCGTGGTCCTGGCGGACGAAGGCACGGATGACATCCACCCCGATGATCTGTTCGCGGAGGATGCCGCCCGAACGGTCAAGCAGGTCCTGCCCCTCCCGGTAGAGCGGAATCAAACGGCGCACGATCAGGTACATGATCAGCAGGAGCAGCGGCACGATGACGATGACTACCACGGACAGCGCTACGTCCTGCTGCACCGCCAGGACGATTCCGCCGATGCCCATGGCGGGGCCGGCCAAGAGCATGGTGAAGACAAGGACGGCGAAAGCCTGGATCTGCTGGGCGTCGTTGGTGGCGCGCGTGGTCAGGCTTTGCGTTCCGAACAGTGCCACATCCTGTGAGGACAGCGACTGGATGCGGGCAAAGACTTCCGCCCGCAGCCGGCGCCCGATCCGCATGGCCACCACAGCCCCCAGATAACCTGCAGCGATTGCGGAGGCGGCCTGCACGACAGCCATAACGGCCATCACCGTGCCCAGCCTGGCAATCACGGCAGTGTCACCGGGAACAATGCCGTCGTCGATGATCGCCGCGTTCACTGTTGGCAGGAGTAGATTCGCAGCAGCCTGGACCAGTTGGAGAACGACGAGGGCCCACACTTGGGCGTACTGAC
Source organism: Pseudarthrobacter sp. YAF2 (assembly GCF_052113345.1). Classification (NCBI taxonomy): domain Bacteria; kingdom Bacillati; phylum Actinomycetota; class Actinomycetes; order Micrococcales; family Micrococcaceae; genus Pseudarthrobacter; species Pseudarthrobacter sp. YAF2. The sequence continues at coordinate 19,400 of NZ_JBFRDA010000006.1, forward strand.
CCGCAAGTTGCCGCCTGATGAGACCGACCAGCAAACCAACCCCCGTAAGTGCATACGGTCGACGAAGCGGGCCGGCGACTTGACCCCTAAACCACAGACCACATTGTAAGCCAGATCACTTTCCGCCGCTGTCACGCCGTGTGACTACCTGGTACAACGCGGGCCGGCGCCCCGTTCAGCCGTCTTTGCGCCCCACCGCGAAGATCCGGCGGAACGGAAAAACGGTGCCGTGCGGGCCCCGCGGGTAGGCTTCCCGCAACGCAGCGGCATACTCGGTTTCGAACAGTTTGGCGTCATCCGGCGCCAAGGCGGCCATAACGGGACGCAACCCCGTGCCCCGGACCCACTCCAGGACCGGGTCCGGTCCCGGCAGGACCTGCTGGTAGCTGGTTTCCCACGCGTCCGCGACGCACCCGGCGTCGAGCATGATGCCGAGGTAATCCCCCGGTTCCCCCACGGACTCCGAGCCCCTCAGTACCCCGTCAAGCTTGCCGGCCCACGGTTCTGACGACGCCAGTTCCCGCATCAGCGCGTGCGAGGGAGCGTCGAAGTTGCCCGGAACCTGCAGGGCGAACCAGGCCCCCGGACGGAGTGCCGCAAGCCATCCCCGCATCAGGTCCTGATGGCCGGGGACCCATTGCAGCGCCGCATTGCTGACCACGACGTCCGTGTCCGCCGAGGGCGCCCAGTCAGCGATGTCCGCCAGCTCAAACCGCAACGACGGGCGCTCCTGCGCCACGTGCGCCGCCTTGGCCAGCATCTCCGCCGACGAGTCCACCCCCACCACCTCGGCGCCGGGCCAGCGGTCACTGAGCGTCGCCGTCAGGTTCCCCGGCCCGCAGCCCAGGTCGACCACCTTGGCGGGGTGCCTGGCCAGGACCCGGGCGGTGAGGTCGAAGAATGGCCGGTTCCGGTAATCGCCAAATTGGAAGTACTTGTCGGGGTTCCATTTCATGAGGTTCTCCAGGTTCTGCTGCGCATACGGCCAGGGCGAGCCTAACCCGGCCGCGGGAGGGAGCACGCCCGCAACGTGGCACTAAGGTGGAAGTCAATGAAACTCGTTGACCAGCTGTCCGATCTGTCCGCCCCCAACCCGGCCTCCGCCGTCGACCCCGACGCCCTGTACACCCGGTTCGTGGAGTGGACGGAAACCCGGGGGCTCTCGCTCTACCCGGCACAGGACGAGGCGATCATGGAGCTGGCCACCGGGGCGAACGTCATCCTGGCCACCCCCACCGGCTCCGGAAAATCACTGGTGGCCATCGCGGCGCACTTCCAGGCCATGGCCCAAAACCGACGCAGTTATTACACGGCGCCCATCAAGGCTCTTGTCTCAGAGAAATTCTTTGCGCTCTGCGACATCTTCGGGGCGGAGAACGTGGGCATGATCACCGGCGATTCGGGCGTCAACCAGGACGCGCCCATCATTTGCTGCACGGCCGAGATCCTCGCCAACATCGCGCTGCGTGAAGGCTCCGCGGCCGAACTGGGCGCGGTCATCATGGACGAGTTCCACTTCTACTCGGACCCGCAGCGCGGCTGGGCCTGGCAGGTGCCGCTGCTGGAGCTTCCGCAGGCACAGTTCCTGCTCATGTCCGCCACGCTGGGGGACGTGACCCGCTTCGAAGAGGGCCTGACGGAGTTGACGGGCCGGCCCACCACCACTGTGAGTTCGGCGGAGCGGCCCATCCCGTTGCACTACTACTACCACCAGAGTCCGGTGCACGAGACGCTGGAAGAGTTGCTGAACACCAGGCAGGTGCCCGTCTATGTGGTGCACTTCAGCCAGCTCGAAGCGATCGACCGCGCCCAGAACCTGATGAGCATCAACGTGTGCACCCGGGAGGAAAAGGACAAGATTGCCGAGCTGATTGCCAACTTCCGGTTCGCCGCCGGATTCGGGAAGACGCTGAACAGGCTGGTGCGCCACGGGATAGGCGTGCACCATGCCGGCATGCTGCCCAAGTACCGCCGGTTGGTGGAGCAATTGGCGCAGGCGGGGCTGCTGAAGGTCATCTGCGGCACGGACACGCTGGGCGTAGGCATCAACGTCCCGATCCGGACGGTGCTTCTCACTGCCTTGAGCAAGTACGACGGCGTCCGCACCCGGCTGCTCAACTCACGTGAGTTCCACCAGATTGCCGGCCGTGCCGGACGGGCGGGGTACGACACCGCCGGGACGGTGGTGGTGCAGGCACCAGAGCACGTCATCGAGAACGTCAAGGCGATGGCCAAGGCCACGGCCAAGTTCGGCGATGACCAGAAGAAACTGCGCCAGGTGGTGAAGAAGAAGCCGCCCGAAGGCTTCGTCTCGTGGGGCGAGCCGACGTTCAAGCGGCTGGTGGAATCGGTGCCGGACCCGCTGACGTCCAGTTTCACGGTCACGCACGCCATGCTGATGAACCTGATGGAGCGGCCCGGGGACCCGTTCGCCGCGGCCAGGCGGCTGCTGACCGAAAACCACGAGCCACGGTCTTCCCAGCTGCGGCTGATGAAGAAGGCACTGGGCATCTACCGGGAGCTCCTCGCCGCCGAGGTCGTGGAACGCATCCCTCCGGAAGAGCAGGGACCGGACGGCCGCACCGTGCGGCTGACCGTCCACCTGCAGCCGAACTTCGCCCTGAACCAGCCGCTCTCTCCCTTCGCACTTGCCGCGCTGGACCTCCTCGACCCGGAGTCGCCGTCGTACGCCCTGGACGCGGTGTCCGTGATTGAGGCGACCCTGGAAAAACCGCGCCAGATCCTCTCCGCGCAGCAGAAGAAGGCACGCGGTGAGGCGGTGGCCGCCATGAAGGCGGACGGCATCGACTACGACCAGCGGATGGCCATGCTGGAGGAGGTCACGTACCCGCAGCCGCTTGCGGAAATCCTGGGCGAGGCCTTCGAGGTGTACCGGAAGGCCGCACCGTGGGTGGGCGACTTCGAGCTCGCGCCGAAGTCGGTAGTACGCGACATGTATGAGCGCGCCATGAACTTCGGCGAATTCGTCCAGTTCTACGGGCTGGCCCGTTCCGAGGGGATCGTGCTGCGCTACCTGGCCGACGCCTTCAAGGCCCTGCGCCAGACCGTACCGCAGGACATGCTGCGGGAAGACCTTGAGGACCTGACCGCCTGGCTGGGCGAGCTGGTGCGGCAGGTGGACTCCAGCCTCCTGGACGAGTGGGAGGAACTGGCCTCCGGTGCGGCACCCACGCCGCACGATGCGCCACCGCCTCCCCCGCCGTCGTTGACCTCGAACATCCGTGCCTTCCGGGTGATGGTGCGCAACGAGATGTTCCGCCGCGTGGAGCTGTTCGCCGACGAGGACGCCGCCGCGCTGGGCGAGCTCGACGCCGGATCCGGGTGGGGTGCCGAACGCTGGGAAGACGCGCTGGACGACTACTTCGACGAACACGACGACATCGGGACTGGCCCGGATGCACGCGGGCCGGGCCTGCTCATCATCACCGAGGAGCGCGGCACGTGGAAGGTCCGCCAGATCTTCGACGACCCGGCAGGCAATCACGATTGGGGGATCTCGGCAGAGGTGGACCTGGCCGAATCGGATGACACCGGGACCGCCGTGGTCAGGGTGACGGACGTGAACCGGCTCTGACGCAGGACCGGCGGTAAGCTCGAACAATGAGTGTTATCCGCCCCGCCACACCGCACGATGTTCCCGCCATTCTCCGGATGATCCACGAATTGGCCGATTACGAGAAGGAACCCGACGCCGTCCGGAACACTCCCGAACTGCTGGAGCGGGCCTTGTTCGGCGGCAACCCCAGCGTGTTCGCGGCCATGGCTGAGAACGCCGCCGGCGATGTGCAGGGCTTCGCGTTATGGTTCCTGAACTACTCCACCTGGGAGGGCGTGCACGGGATCTACCTGGAGGACCTCTACGTCAGTCCCGGGGCACGGGGCGAAGGACACGGCAAGGCCCTGCTGCAGCACCTGGCCGGGATCGCCGTCGAGAACGGCTACGCGCGCGTGGAATGGAGCGTGCTGGACTGGAACGAGCCGTCCATCAACTTCTACCGCCGCGTCGGCGCCGCCCCCATGGACGGATGGTCAACCTTCCGGCTCAGCGGCCAGGCATTGGACCGGTTCGGCCGGGTGCAGGCCAGCACCTCCGTCCCCGCAGCCGTCCGTGGCTGATCGGCACAGCGGCGCGGCACTGGCCGCCAGGCATCACCTTGGTGCCAGGCACGCCTTCCGGGGCATGCGGACGGTGGAACACTGGTTCACCGTCCCCCTGGACCATTTCGCCCCAGTTGAGCCTTCAGCCCCGGCGGCTGAGACCATCACCGTTTTCGCGCGTGAGTACGTGTCCGCCGCGCACAGCGAGGAGGCAGCGGCCGCACTGCCCTGGCTCCTCTTCCTCCAGGGCGGCCCCGGCGGACGCGGCAACAGGTGGGCTTCTTTGGGCGGCTGGGGGAAGGCGGCGGCGACGGACTTCCGCATCCTGATGCTGGACCAGCGGGGCACGGGGCTGTCCACCCCCATCGACCGGCATACATTGCCGGCACGTGGCGACGCGGCGGAACAGGCCGCTTACCTGGAGCATTTCCGGGCCGATTCGATCGTGGCGGACGCGGAACTGATCCGGGCCGCCCTCGAGTCACCGCCCTGGACCATCTACGGCCAAAGCTACGGCGGCTTTTGCGCCCTGACCTACCTTTCCTTCGCGCCCGAAGGACTCCGTGAAGCACTCATCACCGGGGGCCTGGCACCGCTCACCGGCAGCGCCGACGTCGTCTACCGAGCCACGTTCCAGCGCGTCGCTGCCCGGAACGAGGAATACTTCGGCTGGTACCCCGAGGACCGGGAGAGGGTGGAGCGGATTGCCCGGCATCTGCGGTCCACCCCCGAGATCATGCCCGACGGCGCGCCCCTCACCGTGGAGCGGTTCCAGATGGCAGGGGCATTCCTGGGCGGCAACACGCGCGTGGACAGCCTCCACTACCTGCTGGAAGACGCCTTCGTGGACACGCCCGGTGGACCCCGCCTGTCCGATGCCTTCCTGGAACAGGTCCAGGCCGTAGTCTCCCGCGGCTCCAACCCGCTGTACGCGCTGATGCACGAATCCATCTACGGCCAAGGGAAGGCCACCAACTGGTCCGCGTGGCGGATGCTCGGCGAAAACCCCTGGTTCAGGCCGGATGCCGAGCCGCTGCTCCTGACCGGCGAGATGATCTATCCGTGGTACTTCGAGCAGGATCCCGCCCTCCAGCCGCTGCGGGACGTGGCCGAACTGCTGGCCGCCAAGCAGGACTGGAAGCCGTTGTACGACCCCCGGGTGCTGGCGGCCAATACCGTACCCGTGGCAGCGGCCGTGTACACCCACGACATCTATGTTGACCGGGACCTCTCCCTCCGGACGGCGGCAGCGGTCCGCGGGTTGCAGGCGTGGGAAACCCCCGACTTCCATCATGACGGAATCGCCGACGATGGTGAGCGGATTTTTGCCCGCCTGCTTGGGATGGCGCGTTCAGGCGGCCGCTGACTGGCGGCGTGAGGTGCGGGTAAGGATGGCTGCCGCCAGCACGGCCGCGCCGAGGACAGCTCCGATCAGGTTCAGGCCGAGGTAGCCGGCGACACCCAGGACCAGCCCCGACACCGCACCTCCAGCCGCTCCGGCAGCACCCATCAGCATGTCAGAGACACCCTGCACTGCCACCCGGGCATCCCGTCCCACGGTTTCGGCCAGCAGGGTGGACCCGGAGATCGTGGCCGCCGACCAGCCAACGCCCAACAGGATAAGGCCTGCCGCCACGGCGGGAGTCGAAGACTGTCCAAAACCGGCAACCACCACCGCTGCGATCAACACCACGAAGCCAATCATGATGGTCTCGATCCGGCCGGCCTTGTCCGTCAACCAGCCCATGACCGGCGAGAGCGCAAACATCCCGGCGATATGCAGCGAGATGGTGAAGCCGATAATCACCAGCACGTCCCCCTCCGCGGCGTGCCCGGGGTGGAACGCCGGGCCTTCCACCAGGTGCTGCAGGTGCAGCGGCGTCATGGACATCACGCCCACCATCACCGCGTGGGCGCAGACGACGGCGGTCACCGCCAGGACCGCTGTCCGGGAGTCACTGATGGCATGGCGCCCGCGGACCAGTGAGCCGCCGGCGTGAGGTGCTGCTGCGCCGGCGGGAGCTGCCTGATCAAGGTCCTGGGCGGTGCTGCTCCCGGCGGCCGCGAGCCGGCGTGCCAGCAGCAGCGGGTCGGGGCGAAGCCCGGCGAACAGGAGCACGGTGGCAATTAACAGTCCGGCCGCGGCAATGACGAACGGGCCTGCCACGGGCGGCAGACCCAGCGCCGCCCCCACCAGCGTACCGGGCTGGATGAGGTTGGGCCCGGCTACGGCGCCAACGGTGACCGCCCAGACCACCGCCGAGAGTGCCCTCCCGCGGTGTTCGGAGGCCGCAAGGTCCACGGCAGCAAACCGCGCCTGCAGGGTGGCCGCAGTACCGACGCCGATGCCTGCGGCGCCGAGGACGAGCAGGATAAAGAGCCCGGACACGACGGCCAGCACCATGAGCAGCGCACCTGCCAAGGCTGCCAAGAGGCCAGCCACCTGGCCGGCCCTGCGCCCACGGTGGTCTGCCAGTGATGCCAGCGGAAGTGCGGCAGCAGCGGCCCCCAGTGTCATGACGGTTGCCACGGCACCCGCCCATGCGCTGGAGCCGGACAGTTCCACGGCCAGGATGGAGCCGATCGACACGGTGGCGCCCGTGCCGATGCCGCCGAAAACCTGGGCTGTGCCCAGGAGCACAACGGTGCGCCGCTGCACCTGGCGTACGCGCTGTTCCGCAGCTGTGCGGGCCATGATCCGAGCATAGTCCTGTGACGGCGCGTGCTGCAGGGGGCTTAAACGGGTCATCCCGGCAAGGCCGGGATGACCAGTTGAACAGAAGCGTATGGGCGCCTAGTCGATGTCGCTGTGGCTCTTCCGGGCGTCTTCCTCAAGTCGCGGATCGATCGCGGCAGCCTTGGCCTTGGAGCTGAGCAGGCTGGCCACCACGGCAACGATGATGGTTCCCACGATGACCGCAAGGGACACGAACGTGGGAATTTCAGGTGCCCATTCGATGTGGCGTCCACCGTTGATGAAGGGGAGTTCGTTGACATGCATGGCGTGCAGGACGAGCTTGACGCCAATGAACGCCAGGATGAAGGACAGGGCGTGCTTGAGGTAGATCAGCCGGTTCATCAGCCCGCCCAGGAGGAAGTACAGCTGCCGCAACCCCATCAGGGCGAACAGGTTGGCGGTGAAGACGATGAAGGGGCTTTGGGTGAGGCCGAAGATTGCCGGGATGGAGTCCACGGCGAACAGGAGGTCCGTGAGGCCGATGGTGATGAAGACGATCACCATGGGGGTGAAGACTTTCTTGCCGTTCACGCTGGTCCGCAGCTTGCCGCCGTCGAATTTCTCCGACATGGGGATGACTTTGCGGATCCTGGCAATAAGGGGGTTCTCGCGGTCCTCTTCCTCTTCGCCCTCGTCCTGTGCCTGCTTCCAGGCTGTCCACAGCAGGAACGCGCCGAAGACGTAGAACACCCAGCTGAACTGTTCAATGACGATGGCGCCGAGCAGGATGAAGATGCCACGCAGGATGAGCGCGATAATGATGCCCACCATCAATACTTCCTGCTGGTATTTCCGCGGCACGGAGAACCTGGCCATGATGATGATGAAGACGAACAGGTTGTCGATGCTGAGGCTGTATTCCGTGACCCAGCCGGCGACGAACTGGCTGCCGAATTCGGGACCGGTAAAGGCGAACATGGCGCCCGCGAAGGCCATGGCCAGGGCGACATAGAAGGCAACCCAGAGGCCGGCTTCCTTCATGGAGGGTTCATGCGGCCGGCGGACCACTAAGAGAAGGTCGGTCAGGAGGATCAGGCCGAGGATGACAAAGGAGCCAACCTCGAACCATACGGGCAAGTCGGGCACAGGGACAGCCTTTCGCGGGGTACACAAAATGGTGTAAGTCTCTCCGGCCTGCCAGTGCACTTGGTGCTGATGCGGCGGCCCGCTACGCCCGGCGGGGCAACCATGCCCTGCGTGTTGACGATCGTAGCGCTTGGGATACTCCCCTACGTGCATACAACTCTACCCCACACCTGTCATTGGATAACGGTTTCCCGAAACCATTGACCGCCGTCGAGCGCTGCTGTCATAATCACATTCAGTGAGAAAGCGGTTTCTCGCCCCCTCTGTTAGACCTTCCAGAAAGTCACGGTCAATGAAGACTTCGCTTCGCACCAGCACGGTGGTCAAGTCGCTCGCCGCTGCGGCCACCCTCGCCATGCTTGCCACCGGCTGCTCTCCCTCCTCGTCCGGCGACAGCGGCGGGAACGTCACGGTCCGCTTCACGTGGTGGGGCAACGACCTTCGCAACAAGGAAACACAACAGGTCATAGACGCGTTCCAAGCCTCCCATCCCAACATCAAGATCCAGGCCGAGCCCGGAGTCTGGAGCAGCTACTGGGACAAACTGGCCACGACCACGGCGGCCAACGATTCTCCCGACGTGATCCAGATGGACCAGGCCTACATAGCCGAGTACGGTGGCCGGGGCGCACTCCTGGACCTGTCGAAGCAAAGCAATATCGACACCTCCAAGATCGACCAGGACGCCCTCAACTCGGGCCAGGTCAGCGGCAAACAGTTTGGCCTGAGCACTGGGCAGAACGCCAAAGCCGTGATGATCAACACCAAGATGTTCCAGGACTACGGTGTTCCCATCCCTGACGACAAGACCTGGACCTGGGACGATTACACCAAGACCGCCGCCCAGATAGCGAAGGCGGCTGCCAAGGCCGGGCAGACCAATTACGGCAGTTCCTACTCGCTGACGGACTCCGACCTGAACACGTGGGCGATGCAGCACGGCGAATCGCTCTACTCGGCGGACGGCGGACTCGGTTTCAAGGAAGCCACCGCCACGTCCTTCTTCCAGAACCTGCTGAACCTGCGCAATGCCGGGGCCGCCCCGCCGGCCAACATTGCCACCGAGGACGTCAGCGCCCCGGTGGAACAGACGTTGTTCGCCACTGGCAAGACCGCGATGTCGTGGTGGTGGACCAACCAGGTCAACGCACTCCAGTCCGCGCTGAAGACCGACGTGAAGATCCTGCGAGCCCCCAGTTCCACAGGCAGTGCGAAGGACAACGGTATGTCGTACAAGCCGTCCATGTTCTGGTCGGTGTCCTCGCGCAGCAAGCATCCCAAGGAAGCTGCCGAGGTTGTCAATTACATGCTCAACAACCTGGATTCGGCCAAGACCATCCTGACCGAGCGTGGCTTCCCCACGAACTCAGAGGTCCAGACGGCAATCGACCCGCTGCTGACCCCCGCGGACAAGTCCGCGGCGGCGTTCCTGAAGGACATCAAGCCGGACCTTAAGAGCGGCCCGCCGGTGCCCCCGACCGGTTCATCAGGGGTGCAGGCCTTGATCCAGCGGTACTGCACGGACGTCCTCTTCGACCGCAAGTCACCCTCCGACGCAGCCAAGGGCCTGATGCAGGAGGCGCAGTCCATGATCGACTCCGCCAGGAAGTAGCGCGACAATACCTCATGGCAAGAATGGCGGGCACCTCCCCAAAGGAGATGCCCGCCGTTTTGTGGGACACCCAAACGGATCTCCGGGCAGCCCTGCAGGGTGTACGCCCCTACGCGTGGCCCGCGGCCTGCATCTGGCGGAGCTCCTTCTTCAGTTCGCTGACCTCGTCACGGATCCGCGCTGCCACTTCGAACTGCAGTTCGGCGGCGGCCCCGTGCATTTGTTCGGTGAGCTGCTCGATCAGGCCCACCAGGTCCTCTGCCGGCGCTGCGGCCAAACCATCCGCACGGACCTGCGCCGCACCCTTGGCGCCGGACTTCGTGCGCTTGGCGCCCTTGGCCAGGCGGTTGTTCTTCAGCAGTTCCTGGGTATCGGCGTCTTCCTTGGCCAGCTGGTCGGTGATGTCCGCGATCTTCTTCCGCAGCGGCTGGGGATCGACGCCATGTTCGGTGTTGTAGGCCACCTGGATGGCGCGGCGGCGGTTGGTTTCGTCGATGGCGAGGGCCATGGAGTCGGTGATCCGGTCCGCATACATGTGCACCTGGCCTGAGACGTTACGGGCCGCACGTCCGATGGTCTGGATCAGCGACGTGGACGAACGCAGGAAGCCTTCCTTATCCGCATCCAGGATGCTGACCAGCGACACCTCGGGAAGGTCGAGTCCCTCACGGAGGAGGTTGATGCCCACCAGGACGTCGAAGGACCCCATCCGCAGCTCGCGCAGGAGTTCCACGCGGCGCAGGGTATCGACGTCTGAGTGCAGGTACTCCACCTTCACGCCGTGGCCCAGCAAGTAGTCCGTGAGGTCCTCCGCCATGCGTTTGGTCAGGGTGGTCACCAGGACGCGTTCGTCCTTCTCCACCCGGGTCTTGATCTCGCCGAGGAGGTCATCGATCTGGCCCTTGGTGGGCTTGACCACCACCTCCGGATCCACCAGGCCGGTGGGACGGATGATCTGCTGTACGAATCCGTCCGCCTTGCCGAGCTCGTACTTGCCGGGGGTGGCCGAAAGGTAGACGGTCTGGCCCACCCGCTGGAGGAACTCGTCCCATTTCAGCGGCCGGTTGTCCATGGCGGACGGCAGGCGGAAACCAAAGTCCACCAGGTTCCGCTTGCGGGACATATCGCCCTCATACATGGCGCCGATCTGCGGAATGGTCACGTGGGACTCGTCCACCACCAGCAGGAAGTCGTCCGGGAAGTAGTCCAGGAGGCAGTGCGGGGCGGTGCCGGGCCCGCGCCCGTCAATGTGCGCGGAGTAGTTCTCGATGCCGTTGCAAAAACCCATCTGCTGCATCATTTCGAGGTCGTACGTGGTGCGCATCCGCAGCCGCTGGGCTTCGACGAGCTTGTTCTGGCTTTCCAGTACCTTCAGCCGGTCCGCCAGTTCATCCTCGATCCGCTTGATGGCCCGCGCCATCCGCTCGGGTCCGGCCACGTAGTGGGAAGCCGGGAAGACGTACATCTCTTCCTCGTCGCGGAGGACTTCACCGGTGAGCGGGTGCAGGGTGTGGATGTTCTCGATTTCGTCGCCGAAGAACTCGATCCGAATGGCCAGTTCCTCGTACATCGGAATGATTTCCACGGTGTCGCCGCGCACACGGAAGGTGCCGCGGTGGAAGTCGACGTCGTTGCGGGCGTACTGCATGGAGACGAACTTGCGCAGGAGGTCGTCGCGGTTCATCTCGGCGCCCTTGCGCAGGGTGACCATGCCGGAGATATATTCCTCCGGGGTTCCCAGGCCGTAGATGCACGACACGGTGGCCACGACGATCACGTCGCGGCGGGTCAGCAGGGCGTTGGTGGCGGAGTGGCGGAGCCGTTCAACTTCCTCGTTGATGGAGGAATCCTTCTCGATGAAGGTGTCCGTCTGCGCCACATAGGCTTCGGGCTGGTAGTAGTCGTAATAGGAGACGAAATATTCCACGGCGTTGTTGGGCAGCAGTTCGCGGAACTCGTTGGCGAGCTGGGCGGCAAGGGTCTTGTTCTGGACCATCACCAGGGTTGGCCGCTGGACCTGCTCGATGAGCCAAGCGGTGGTGGCGCTCTTGCCGGTACCGGTGGCGCCCAGGAGCACCACGTCCTTTTCGCCGTTCCTGATGCGTTCGGTCAGCTCCGCGATGGCGGCCGGCTGGTCACCCGCGGGCTTGAATTCGCTGATGACTTCGAAGGGCGCTACAACACGGTTGATCTCCTGCGCAAGGCTCATGGATCTAATTTACAGCCGGGCACCGACAGCGAAGGGTCCAATCCGTTACGGGCGAACAACCACCGGGGTGCGCGGGCAATTTCAGGAAGCGTACGACGGCGGCGCCCACCCGGTTGCCTGCGCCCAGGCGGACATCAGCGGCCAGGCGACGTCGGTGAACCACGGTTCCTTCGCCGCCGCGTAGGCGCCGGTTCCGGCGGAGACGGCGAAACGCCGGGCGAGGTCCGCCTTGTGCTCCTCGTAAAGCTTGAGCGCGGAGGGATCGTCCCGCAGCCAGTCCCGGAACATCAGCGCATAACGCCAGCCGGCCGAGCCGGCCGAGCCGGCCGGCCGGACATGCACATTCACAGCCCGGCACGGATCTGCGTTGGCATGGAAACGCTTGAGCCATGCCGAGGGATCGGGCGCATCGGGCTTCGGCATATCGGATTCAATCCCCCGGACCGCCGGGAAGCCAGCAGCAGCCAGGAGCGGTGCGATCGTGGCCGCCGCTTCCAGGTCAGGCACTGCCACCTGCAAGTCGATGACGTCCTTGGCAGCGAGACCAGGGACGGACGTGGAACCGATGTGGTCCACCGCCAGGATGGCATCCGGCGCAGCCACCGCCAACCGGGCCGCGATCATGGCCGCCTGCCGGGCCCAGTCCTCGCGATGCGGTTCCAGGACCGGCCCGCGCGTGCGCGGCGCCCGGGTTCCGGCAGCAAGGTTGCGGGCATAGGGCTGCAGCCGGTGATCCCACAGCCTGTCCACCTGGTCCAGCACGTGCTGCATGGTGCCGGAGTTGTCCAGGACGACGTCGGCAGCCGCCAGGCGTTCCGCGCGCGTGGCCTGGGCTGCCATGCGCGAACGCGCCGCCTCGGCAGTCATCCCCCGCAGCTCCAGCATGCGCTGCAGCCGGACGTCGTCGGGGGCGTCCACCACCAGCACCAGGTGGAAGCTGCTCCCCTGCCCGGTCTCGACCAACAGGGGAATGTCCTGCACGACGACGGCGTCCTTCGGGGCCGCCGCCGTGATGGCCGCCGCACGGGCCCGCACCAAAGGGTGGACGATGGCGTTCAATGCTGCAAGGCGCTCCGGATGGCCGAACACTGCCTCGCCGAGGCGCGCGCGGTCAAGCCGCCCGCCGTCGTCGAGCATGTCCGCACCAAACTCCGCAGCAACCTGTGCCAGTCCCTCGGTCCCGGGCTCAACCACCTCCCTTGCCAGCGCATCCGCATCCACCAGGACGGCGCCGCGCTCCTTCAGCCGCGCCGCCACCACCGATTTCCCTGAAGCGATCCCGCCCGTCAACCCGATTTTCAGCACCCTCCCACCCTACTGAACCGTGGCCGGGCAACGCTCCGTTTGAATCACCATCAGCCCCTCGGCCGCCCCCGCGGCGCAACTCCACGCCGCCGCTAGACTGGGGCGGGTGCAAGCGCAAGACAGCAAAACCACCACTTACACCACGTTGCAGGCCGGCAGGGATTTCCGGCACGAGCTGGAGATCAAGCGGTCCAGGTTCATCACCGTCCTCGGCAGGGCCGGCACGGAGGACGAGGCCCGGAACCTCGTCGCCGGACTCCGGCGCGAGTTCCATGATGCCCGCCATCATTGCTCCGCGTTCGTCATCGGCCCGGACCGCACCATACAGCGCTCCAGCGACGACGGAGAGCCCGCCGGCACCGCCGGGATCCCCATGCTCGAAGCCCTGCTGAAGAGGGAAACGGCGCCCGGTGTGACGGACGTCAGCGACATCAGTGCCGTCGTCGTGCGCTATTTCGGCGGTGTGCTGCTGGGCGCGGGCGGATTGGTCCGCGCCTATTCGGAATCGGTCTCCGCGTCCCTGGAGCTGGCACCCCTGATCCGCCGCAGCAGGCTGCGGATCTGTTCCGCGGCGGTGCCGCACGCCGTAGCCGGGCGGCTCGAGAACGACCTGCGCGCCGTCGGCCTGGTGATGGCGGAAACGACCTACCAGGACCGCCTCACAGTACTGCGCGTTGCCGTACCTGACCATGCCGAAGCCATTGCGGCCGCAACAGAACGGATCCAGCAGCTGACCTCGGGGTCCGCGGCGCTGGCTCCCGAAGGAACGGAGTGGATTGATGAACGCACCACCTGAGGTGACCATCGTGGATGTGGACGCAGCGGTCGCGGAACAGCTGCTGGAACTGGCCAAACGCGATGCCTCCCCCGATGAAGTGGCTCCCCCGCTCGGCGGCCCCGGCTGGAACCTTGAGCGCACCGCCTGGTTTTTCAGCTACCACCACGCCGCTGCCACCGGGCTTGATGGACCCGCGGCAGAGAAGTCCTGGGCGGTGTTCAGCGGCGGTGACGTGGCAGGTTCCGTCCGGCTCAAGCGGGAACCCCGCCCGGATACGCTTTCCGCCGAAACCGGCATCTGGTTGGGCCGGAGCTTTCGCTCCCGCGGGATCGCCCGAGCCGCCCTCGCGCTCGTCCTCGCAGAAGCCCGCCTGGCGGGCGTCCAGCGCGTCACCGCCCGCACCCTGGCCGGGAACCTCAGCGCCCAGCGCCTCCTGGAGGCAGCAGGCGCCGTCCTGACGCCCGACGACGACGGAACGGTCCACGCCGTCGTCGACCTTTGAAGGCTGCGGCGGCAATGTCGCCGCGGCAGCGTTAGGCAGCGTTAAAGAAAACAGGCCCCCTGCCAGAGGCAGGGGGCCTGTTTTCCGTGGTGCCGGGATGAACCCGGCACCGGCGGCAATTAGTTGCCGGTCAGCTTCTCACGCAGGGCAGCAAGTGCCTCGTCCGAAGCCAGGGTGCCAGCACCGGAATCGGTGGCAGCAGGCTCGGAGGAGTAGCTGGTTGCGCCGGAATCGCTGTCACCGGACGTTGCAGCTGCAGCGTCGTCGGCAGCGTGCTGGGCAACCTGCTTCTTGTGTGCTTCCCAACGGGTCTGGGCGTCAGCGTACTGCTGCTCCCAGGCTGCGCGCTGGTTCTCGTAGCCCTCGAGCCATTCGTTGGACTCGGGGTCGAAGCCCTCGGGGTACTTGTAGTTGCCCTCTTCGTCGTACTCTGCGGCCATGCCGTACAGGGCGGGATCGAATTCGGTGCTGTCGGCGTCGACGCCCTCGTTGGCCTGCTTGAGGGACAGCGAGATGCGGCGGCGCTCGAGGTCGATGTCGATGACCTTGACGAACAGTTCGTCGCCAACGGAGACAACCTGCTCGGCCAGCTCAACGTGGCGCACGGCGAGCTCGGAGATGTGGACCAGGCCTTCGATGCCGTCTTCGACGCGAACGAACGCACCGAACGGAACCAGCTTGGTGACCTTACCCGGGACAACCTGGCCCAGGGCATGGGTGCGGGCAAAGGTCTGCCACGGATCTTCCTGCGTAGCCTTGAGCGACAGGGAAACGCGTTCGCGGTCCAGGTCCACCTCGAGAACCTCGACGGTGACTTCCTGGCCAACTTCGACAACCTCGGAGGGGTGGTCGATGTGCTTCCAGGACAGCTCGGAAACGTGAACCAGGCCGTCTACGCCGCCCAGGTCCACGAAGGCACCGAAGTTGACGATGGAGGAAACGACGCCGGGACGGACCTGGCCCTTTTCCAGCTTGTTGAGGAAGGTGGAGCGGACCTCGGACTGGGTCTGCTCGAGCCATGCACGGCGGGACAGCACAACGTTGTTGCGGTTCTTGTCCAGCTCGATGATCTTGGCTTCGATCTGCTGACCGATGTACGGAGCCAGGTCGCGCACGCGGCGCATCTCGACCAGGGATGCGGGCAGGAAGCCGCGCAGGCCGATGTCGAGGATAAGACCACCCTTGACAACCTCGATGACGGTACCGGTGACAACACCGTCTTCTTCCTTGACCTTCTCGATGTCGCCCCAGGCACGCTCGTACTGAGCGCGCTTCTTGGAGAGGATCAGGCGGCCTTCTTTGTCTTCCTTGGTGAGCACCAGGGCTTCGACCTGATCGCCAACGGAGACTACGTCTCCGGGATCAACGTCGTGCTTGATGGACAGCTCGCGGGAGGGGATGACACCTTCGGTCTTGTAACCGATGTCGAGCAGGACTTCATCGCGGTCGACCTTGACGACGGTACCTTCGACGAGGTCTCCGTCGTTGAAGTACTTGATGGTGGCGTCGACAGCTGCGAGGAAGTCCTCAGCGGTACCGATGTCGTTAATGGCGACTACGGGGGTACCGGGCTTCTCGGTGGAGGTGATGGTCATGTAGTAGGGGCTCCGTTGTGGATAGTTAGTCGGTCAGGCAAACCGGCGCGCCCGCGTTATGGAACGCAGGCGCGATTCACGGTGAATCCGACGGATCCTCCGGGTCATCCTGATTTTGTGGATTACTTTCAATGCAGCCTGATAAGACCGCAAGGACGTGCACGTGGTACACGCCCGTTTATTCTAGTCGGTGCCGGCAATGCGGGTCAAAGCGGGCGGCAGGGGCGGGACGGGGTCTAGAAGTGTGTCAGGCAGTGCGTTGCCCGTTCCACCGCAAACATCTGCCGCGCCGTGAGCGCAGCCCCGGGCGTTGGCTCGACGATCGCACCGGCAGCCTTCAGTGTCACGGGGCAGACTCCACCCAGGAAGATCGAGGACAACGCAGAGACATCCAGTTCGAGATCGGCCGCGGCGCCCTCCGGGAGGCGTTCGACGGCGGCCTGGCCGCCCTGGACGGTCAGCGCAAAGGTCCCCGGCGTGAGGCCCAGCGGGTCGTCGACGCCAAGCACCAGCCGGCCATCGGCCGGGTAGTGCCGGGCGGCGAGGGCCTGCGGGATGTCGAGGACCCTGAGCCAGAGCATGTCGCGGCTGTCCGAGGCGTCGATGCAGCGCGCATCCGCCAATGCCCAGGCGAGGGGATCGTCCACCGGCGCCTCGTTCCAGGTGACCCGTTCCGCGAGGTCGATGGCGGCCAGGTACTGCCAGAGCTCGAGGTAGGCGTGATCGGTGGCGGCAACGAGGTCGACCACTTCCACGGTAAACGGCGTGGTGTCCCAGCCCAGGAACTTGTAAGAGACGTAGCCGTCGATGGTTGCGTCGGGGCCGTAGTGCAGCGCCACCTTGATGGCGGGATCCTCCTTGCCGTCGCGTCCCAGCGTCCCCGAGGCCAGCTGCCGGTACCACTCCTGCCGTCCGAGGGACCCGGGTGTGTGGCGGTGGACACGGTCGAACACCACAGGAGCCACCTCCAGCAGGACACTGGGGTCCGCGACTTCCACGGTGCCTGTGGCCTGGTGCCGCAGGGCGAACCGGGCGGTGGTGTCCACTTTGACGGTGCGTTCGAGGCTTGCCACGCCGTAGCCGAACCTGCCGTAGATGCTTCCCTCCGAGGCTGTCAGCGCGGCCACGGCGATGCCGTCGTCCTTGGCGGCCTGCAGGTCTTCGGTCATCATGCGGCGCAGCAGGCCGCGGCGGCGGTGGGACGTACGGACAGTCACGGCTGTGACCATCTGGGTTTCCAGCATGCGGCCGAACCCGATGTTCAGGGTCTTCCGGAAGGTCCCGAACGTGGCAACGGGTACCTCCGCCGGCAGGGAGGAGGGGGCCACGGAACCGGTCTGGTACGCCCCGGTGAAGATCCGGCCATCCGCCTCATAGGTGGCCAGGGAGCGTTCCCGGTGTTCAGGGGTGCGGGTGGACTCGTGGAAGCCGAACCCCACGGCCTGGGCCCAGGTCGCGGCCTCGGCGTACCCTGCTTTGCCTTTGGACACGGCCGGAAAGCGCCGGATTTCATAGTTTCCGCTCAGATCACCCATTTACCCGAGCCTAGCCAATGAGTCCGGCACTTGACCAGCACGAACACACCTGGCCTGCTGGTCCGCCGGAAGCCTAGTGGCCGGCGTCGTACCAGCTGGGGCCGACGCCGATCTGGACTTCCAGGGGCACGCTGAGCTCGGCGGCGGCTGCCA
The DNA here is from genome assembly GCF_052113345.1 of Pseudarthrobacter sp. YAF2. Classification (NCBI taxonomy): domain Bacteria; kingdom Bacillati; phylum Actinomycetota; class Actinomycetes; order Micrococcales; family Micrococcaceae; genus Pseudarthrobacter; species Pseudarthrobacter sp. YAF2. Next base: position 37,031 of record NZ_JBFRDA010000006.1, read on the forward strand.
TCTGCTCGGTGACCAGCTTCTCCACGGCAGCCCGCTCCCCTGCGGCCACCTCGAGGACCAGTTCGTCATGGACCTGGAGCAGCATCCTGGACTTCAGCCCCTGCGCTTTAAGCTCGTCCTGCACACCCAGCATGGCGCGCTTGATGATGTCCGCGGCGGAGCCCTGGATGGGGCTGTTCAGGGCGATGCGTTCGGCGTTTTCGCGCAGCTGGCGGTCCGTGCTGGTGAGGTCCGGGAGGTACCGGCGGCGGCCCTCGATGGTGGCCGTATAGCCATCCACCCGGGCTTGGTCCACTACTCCCCGCAGGTAGTCACGGACGGCACCGAAGCGGTCGAAGTAGTCCTTCATGAGGGTGCGCGCCTCGTCGACGGAAATCTCCAACTGCTTGGACAAGCCGAAGGAGGTCAGCCCGTAGGCCAGCCCATAGGACATGGCCTTCACCTTGGACCGCATGGCACTGGTGACCTGGTCCGTGGGGACGTGGAAGATGTTCGAGCCGACGAACCGGTGCAGGTCCTCGCCGTCCTTGTAAGCCTGGATCAGGCCTTCGTCGCCGGAGAGGTGCGCCATGATGCGCATTTCGATCTGGGAGTAGTCCGCTGACAACAGGCATTCGTAGCCGTCGCTGACCACGAAGATGCCGCGGACCCGGCGGCCTTCCTCGCTGCGGATGGGGATGTTCTGCAAGTTGGGGTTGTTCGAGGAGATGCGGCCGGTGGCCGCGACGTTCTGGGCGTAGGTGGTGTGGATGCGGCCGTCCTCGGCCACCGACTTCTTCAACGACTCCAGCATCTGGCGCAGCTTGGCAGCCTCGCGGTGGGCCATGAGTTGCACCAGGAACTCGTGCCCGGTTTTCTCCAGGAGGTTCTTCAGGGATGCGGCGTCCGTGGTGTAGCCGGACTTGATCTTCTTGGTCTTGGGCAGTTGCAGTTCGTCGAACAGAACGGCCTGGAGCTGCTTGGGCGAGCCCAGGTTGACCTCGTGCCCGATGGCGGCAAACGCCTGTTCCTGGGCCTGGTCGATCACCCGCGCCAAATCGGCGAGCTGTTCGTCCATCTTGTCCATGTCAATGGCGATGCCCGCGCGCTCCATGTCCGCGAGGACGCGGCTGACCGGAAGCTCAAGGGTGGACAGCAACTCTTCGGCGCGACGCTCCTTGAGTTCGTCTTCGAAGAAGCGGCTGAGGGCGAGCACGACGGCACCGGCCTGGACCAGGGCGTCGGCGGCGGCGGTGTCCCCGCCGTCAAACGACAACTCGAGTTGCCCGGCTTTGGCGGTGGCGGCGGAGATACCCACGTTGAGGTGGTGCTGGGCCAATTCCGCGAGCTCATAGGTGCGCCGGTCCGGCTCGATCAGGTAGCCGGAAATCGAGGTGTCGTCCACCACGCCGTCCAGTTCAAGGCCGCGGGCTGCCAGTGCCTTCAGCGCCGCTTTGAAGCCGTGCATCACCTTGGGCGCTTCCGGGTCGCGGAGCCACGCTGCCAGCACGTTTTCGGTCTCGGCATCCTGGCCGGTGAGATCGACATAGACGGCGGCATCACCGCGGACGATCGCCAGCGCCGCCGCATCCTCGCCGATCCGTCCGGGCACGAGGTCGACGGCGAGGGCGGAGCGGTGGCCGGCTCCGGCTCCCAGGAACGCGGCAAGTTCCGCGGCGTCCGCGGGGCTGCTGTACTCGGGGGTTTCGATGCTGTCCCGCTCGGCCGCGGGGGCATCGGAATCGCCGTAGAGGGCGAAAAGCCGGCCGCGGATGGCCTTGAACTCAAGCTGGTCGAAGAGGTCCTCCAGGACTGCCTGGTCCGGCCGCGGCTGGAAGAGATCATCGAGCGTGACCGGCAGGTCGAGGTCGGTGTGGAGCTGGTTCAGCCGGCGGTTGCGTTTGACGGCGTCGACATTTTCGCGCAGGGCGTCGCCCACCTTGCCGCCAATGGAATCGATGTGTTCCAGGACCCCTTCGAGGCCGCCATAGAGGTTGATCCACTTGGCCGCCGTCTTAGGCCCGACACCGGGCACGCCGGGCAGGTTGTCCGCCGTCTCCCCCACCAGGGCGGCGAGGTCCGAGTAACGGGACGGGCTGACGAAGTACTTGGCCTCGATGGCGGCGGCGTCCATCCGGGGGATGTCGCTGACGCCCTTCTTGGGATAGAGGACGAAGACGTTGTCCGTGATGAGCTGGAAGGCGTCCCGGTCACCGGAAACGAGGAGGACCTCGAAGCCGGCCTTCTCCCCCATGGCGGCAAGGGTGGCCAGGATGTCGTCGGCCTCATACCCGGGCATCTTGATGGTCTTGATCCCCCAGGCCTCCATCACCTGCCCGATGAGGTCGATCTGCCCGCTCATCTCGCGCGGCGTCTCATTCCGGCCGCCCTTGTATTCGCTGTACTCGGCCTTGCGGTGAGTGGATTCGTCCGAGACGTCGAAGGCCACGGCAACGTGGGTGGGCTGCTGTTCCTTGATGAGGTTGATCAGCATGGACGTAAACCCGTGGATGGCGTTGGTGTGCTGGCCGTTGGCGGTGGAGAATTTGTCCGCCGGAAGCGCGAAGAAAGCCCTGAAAGCCATGGAGTGCCCGTCAAGCACCAGGAGCCGCGGCTGGCCGGTGATGGGGACAACGGGGGCAACAGTGGCGGAAACCGACCCGCCGGCAGCAGGGGCAGCGTCCTGGGCTGCCGGGCCCTGATGGGTGGAAGAGGGCTGTGCCGCGGGCTCTTCCTCCAGGACCTGGGACGGGAAAGGGGCCGGTTTGGTTGTTTCACTCACAGGTGCCAGCCTAGTTGCCATGACAGACAATTACACGCCGGGCCCCTTCGCCGAGGAGCTGGCAGCCGCCGGTATTCCCGACCACATGCACGACTGGCTGGGCACGTTCGGCGTCGGCGCCCTGGTGGTCAAAATGGGGATCCATTTCCTGGAGATGAGCCCTGAACGGACCGTTGCCACCATGCCGGTGGAGGGCAATACGCAGGTGGCGGGAATCCTCCACGGCGGCGCCCACGTGGTGCTGGCGGAAACCCTTGGCTCGTTCGCCGCCGGGATGCACGCGGGCCCGGGCAGGCATGCCGTCGGCATCGAGGTCAACGCCACCCATCACCGGTCAATTGCGAATGGCCTGGTAACGGGTACGTGCACCGCGATCCATTTGGGCCGCACGCTCACAACGCATGAAGTGGTCATGACCGATGCCCTGGGGCGGCGGCTGTCATCCGCCCGGATCACGAACATGCTCCGGGACAACGCCGGCTGAGTCAGGCAGTGCCAGGACCGGCTGTTCCCCCGGCCAGCAGGTAGCGCAACTCGACAATCCCCCTGCCCAGGGTGCGGCAGGCAGCCAGCTCAAGGGGCGGCGTCGGGCCCGCCAGCGGCAGGAGACGCTTACCCTCCCCCAACACCACCGGAATAAGGGAGAGGATGATCTCATCCAGCAGGCCGGCGTCCGCAAACTGGGCCGCCAGGTTGCCGCCGCCCACCACCCAGATGTTCCGGCCTTGCGCGGACTCCCGGAAGTCGGGAATGAATTCAGCCACGTCTCCGCGGACGAACGTGACGTCGGCGCCATGGGGAGCCGTGTACTCGTGGTGCGTGAAAACATAGGCCGGCGTGCCCGCATATGGCCAGGTGCCGGCGTCGTGCTCCTGCAGCCAGGCGTAGGTCTCCCCGCCCATGACAATGCATCCCACCCCGGCCATGAAGGCGTCGTAGCTTTCCGCTCCGCCCTCGAAGCCGTCGAACTGCAGGAGCCAGCCGAGATCATCCGTGGACGTGGCGATGAACCCGTCCAGGGAGGCGGCGACGAAGTATTGGATGCGCGGCATGGGCCCAGCCTAGCCAACGCCGGCGGCGCTGCCCAGGACCGGGCCAACCGGGCCTGCTACTTGGTGAAGTACGGGATGATCAGGTACAGCCCGAGCAGCACAGCCACGCCGCAGAGGCCAAAGCACAGGTAGGCGACGGAGCGTTTGACTCCGGGGGATGACTGCTGGGCATCAGCGGCGATGGCCGTAAACCTGACGCCGAGCGAATAAAGGGTAACCACGACGGCGGCCGACATAAGGGTAGTGCCTGCGACAGTCAGGAGTTCCAACCACTTCATCGCTGATTCTCCTTGGGGGTGTTGGCAGCGGCGTCAGCCTCGGCCTTGGCTTGTTCTTTCGCTTTGGCCCGGGCGCGTGCCATGGCCTTCTTCTTGGCGAAGCGGACGGCCTGGCCGGCTTCCTCGACCTCGACGGAGTTTTGGTGGCCCACAGAGGATTTGCGGGAGTAGAAGAACATGAACAGCACCGCGGCGCTGCCGGCCACTGCCGCGATGAGCACGCCCACGGGGCCGGTTTCCACCAGCAGGGCCGTCAAGGCGCCGACGATACCCGCTGCCGGCAGGGTGAAGAGCCAGCCCAGCGCAATCTTGCCCACCATATTCCAGCGGACGGTGGTTCCACGGCGCCCCATTCCGGACCCGATGACCGAGCCTGATGCCACCTGGGTGGTGGAGAGGGCGAAGCCAAGGTGGGAGGAGGCGAGGATGGCGGACGCGGTGCTGGTCTCAGCCGCGAAGCCCTGGGCGGGTTTGACCTCCGTAAGGCCCGAACCCATGGTGCGGATGATGCGCCAGCCACCGGCGTAGGTGCCGATCGCGATGGCCAGCGCGCAGGCCGTGATGACCCAGAGCTGCGGACCCGAGCCGGGAGCCTGGCTGCCGGCGGCGATCAGGACCAGGGTGATGATGCCCATGGTCTTCTGGGCATCGTTGGTGCCATGGGCAAGGGCCACCAGGCTGGAGGTGAAGATCTGGCCGGTGCGAAAGCCGCCGCGCTTCTGGGTGAGCTTGTTGCCCGTCTCCGGATCGTGGCGGGCGGTGAGCGCGTAGGCCAAGCGGGTACAGACATAAGCTGCAAGGCCGGCGATGACCGGGGCAAAGACGGCGGGAAGGATGACCTTCTGCAGCAGGCTCTCGAAGTTGACGGAGCTGAATCCTGCCCCGACCACGGCGGCGCCGATCAGGCCGCCGAAAAGTGCATGCGATGAGCTGGAGGGGAGGCCCTTGAGCCAGGTGACCATGTTCCACAGGACGGCTCCCATGAGCCCGGCAAAGATGATCTCCGGGGTGATCTGCACGCCGCCGGATCCTTCGCGGATGATTCCGCCCGACACCGTTTTGGCCACCTCTGTTGAGAGGAAGGCACCCACCAGGTTCAGGACGGCAGCCAGGGCCACCGCTGTCCGCGGTTTGATGGCGCCCGTTGCGATGGGTGTGGCCATGGCATTTGCGGTGTCGTGGAACCCGTTCGTGAAGTCGAAAAATAGTGCCAGTGCTATGACCAGCGCCACCATGAAGGTGATATCCACCTGTTGCCCAATCTGCAGAGTCGACGTTCAGCAGTTTCTCCTACCAGGCTGCCTTGCACAGCATAGTTCACCAGCAGTTTGCGTGGAATGACTTGCGGCGGGGGCCAGGACCGGCGGGAAACCTTATCGATCGTACGCGTACCCGGCATGAGGACAAAACAGTGGCCGGGCCCGGAAAACGAGCGGCTGTCCACTTCCGGCGGACGCATTTCCGCGGCAACGCGGCCGGGACGAGGCGCGTGCCGTGCACCGCGGCGTCAGCCTTGGTGGAACTGCGCCGGCCGGGGCGGCGCGTCCAGTTCCGGAGCGATCTTCTCCTCGATGGCGGCGACGGTCACATCCGGCAGGACGATCAGGCCGTCCAGCTCCCGCCGGGCCCGCTTGTAGGCGGCCTGGCGTTCGGCGGGCGTCGCGGCCTGGTTCTCCGCAATCATCAGCAGCTTCCGTGCCGTAGCCAGCCGTTCACGTTCGGGACCGCTGAACTTGCTGTCCCTGATCCGCTTGGCTTCCCGTTCCGCCACGTCCAGCGCCACCGCGAAGTTGTTGACGGCCTGCCGGTACGCCTCAAAGCCGGTCGCAGACGTGAGATCCGCCGCAGAGGCCGGGCGCTGGCCGTCAGCTTCACGCTTGGCCCGCAGGAACGCGACCGTAAGCGGCTCACGGACGTCGGTCATGAGCGGAAAATCGATGAGCTTGCCGACATCGAGTTCGTAGTCCAGCCACCGTTTGTTGGTGGCGTCATGGGCAGCCATCAGCGCCCGCACCTCGGCCATGGACGCCCTCTCGGCTTCGCGTGCCTGGTTCTTGAGGTTGTACAGTTCGACCCGGCGCCGATGGCGCCGCTCGGCGGCGCGGCGCCAGCCGCCGGCCCAGCGGCCGGCGAACGCCATCAGCGGGAAAACCAGCCACCACTTGTCGGCAAGAAAATCCAGGAGGGGACTCACGTGTCCATCCTCGCAGGACGAGGGGCCCGCCTCAAGGAGTTGGGCGGGGGGATTCAGCAGGCCGTGGCGGGGACAGCGGTAGCCTGCCGTCCCAGCCTGGTCGGCCTGCAGGGGCCGCCGCTCAGGGAGCCTGTGTGGCTTGGGCGCCGTTGACGTTGACCAGCCAGGACACGCCAAAACGGTCGCTGCACATGCCGAAAACGTCGCCCCAGGGCGCCTTTTCCATGGGGACTGTCACCGTGCCGCCCCCGCCGCTGAGCTTCTCGTAGTAGCCGCGCAGCTCTGCTTCGTCGTCGCCGCTGAGGGAAACGGAAATCGACGAACCCGGGTGGTATTCCATGCTGTTGGGGGTGTCGGCGCCCATGAGGACCATGCCCTGCGTGGTGGTGAGCATGCCGTGCATGATCTTCTCGGCTTCCGCAGGATCGTCGCTGGCTTGGAACTCGGCAAATGTGCTCATTGTCAGTTCGCCGCCGAAGACGGACTGGTAGAAGTTCATTGCCTCGCGGGCGTTGTCCCGGAAGCTCAGGTAGGGATTGAGGATGGTGGGCATAGCGGGTTCTCCTTCACGTGACCGGAACGGGTGCACACACCATCCTGCCCGATCCGGCCCTGGCCCGGTAGGGGATGCCTCCCCTGTTCATCCCGTGTTTCACGGACCCGGAAAGACAGCCCGGAGATGGTGCGGCGCGGCCCCGGGAACGTAGGCTCGGGTCATGGCCAGATTCTTTGATGTTCACCCGCACGACCCGCAGCCGCGCGCCATTGCGCAGGCAGTCAAAATCATTCGCGACGGCGGCCTGATCGCCTACCCCACGGACTCCTGCTATGCCCTGGGCGCCCAGATGGGCAACAAGGAGGCCCTGGACAGGATCCGGAGCATCCGCCACCTGGATGACAAGCACCATTTCACTCTCGTGTGCCGGGATTTTGCCCAATTGGGACAGCTCGTGAACATCGGAAACGACGTCTTCCGCAGCATCAAGGCAGTCACTCCGGGCAGCTACACGTTCATCCTCCCTGCCACCAAGGAGGTTCCGAAGCGCCTGCTCCACCCGAAGAAGAAGACAGTGGGGGTACGGATTCCGGATAACCGCGTGGTCCAGGCGCTCCTTGCCGAACTCGGTGAGCCTCTGCTTTCCAGCACGCTCCTGCTGCCGGACGAGGAGGACCCGCTGACCGTGGGCTGGGAGATCAAGGAGCGGCTGGACCATCAAGTGGATGCCGTGATCGACGCCGGGGACTGCGGAGCCGAGCCCACCACCGTGGTGGATTTCTCCAGTGGCGTGGCGGAAGTTGTCCGGCACGGCATGGGCGACGCGTCCCGCTTCGAGTAACGGCCTCCCCGGCCACGGCGGCCGTTGGTGACGGTGCCCTTTCGGACGGCGCCGTCAGTCCTGCTTGCGCGCCCGGCTGGGCTGCACCCTGGGTGGTTCGCCCGGCATCTTGGGGTAGTCCGGCGGGAAGGGCATCTCCCCCAGGCCATCCTTGCCGTCGCGGTCCCACCACTGCAGCAGGGTGTCGATGGTGCCGGGGTTGGCGTGGAAGTCCGCCCAGGGGTCGCCGACGGTCTTCAGCCGCTCCGGGACGGTGAGGACGGTGAAGTCCTTCGGATCGGCGTGTTCCAGTTCCGCCCAGGTGATGGGGCAGGACACCGGGGCGTGCGGCAGCGCGCGCGGGCTGTAGGCGCCCGCGATGGTCCGGTCCCGATTGGCCTGGTTGAAGTCCAGGAACACCCGGCGCCCCCGTTCTTCCTTCCACCAGGCGGTAGTGACCTTGTCCGGGATGCGGCGCTCAACTTCACGGGCCGCGGCGATGACGGCGTGGCGGACATCGAGGAACTCGCGGGTTGGTTCGATGGGTGCGTAGACGTGCAGGCCGCGGTTTCCGGAGGTCTTGATGAAGCCGGTAAGGCCCGCTTCGCCGAGGACGTCCTTGAGCACCAGGGCGGCGGGGACGGCGTCGCCGAAGTCTGTTCCGGGTTGCGGGTCAAGGTCGATGCGCAGTTGGTCCGGGTTGTCGGTGTTTTCTGCCCGGGACGGCCAGGGGTGGAACACCACCGTGTTCATCTGGACGGCCCAGACCGCGGCCGCGGGCTCGTCCAACACCAGTTGCGGGTGGGACCTGGCGCTGGGGTAGACGACTTTCACGGACCGGATGAAATCGGGGGTGCCCTTGGGCGGATTCTTGGAGAAGAACTGCTCGCCGTCGATGTTGCCGGAGAACCGCTGCAGTGCCACCGGCCGGTCTCCGTTCGCTGCGATGAACGCCCCGCCGACGTCGCAGATGTAGTTCACCAGGTCCAGTTTGGTCAATCCGAGGTCGGGCCAGAGAACGCGGCTTGGACTGGAAATGCGCATTTCGCGCGGACCTTCGGGACCGGGAACCGTGATGGTGGTTTGTTCACTCGCCATGGGGACAACGTACACCCGGCCGCGGACGCGGACCGGCATATGCGGTTACTCTCAGGCATGATGGACCCATGCCCCACCCCGACCAGCAGCTCGTCATCACCGCAGGTGACGCAACGTTTTCGGCCAGCTACGCACGCCCGGAGAATCCCACGGCAACAGTTGTGGTGGCGCACGGCGCGGGTGCCGGGATGGACCACCCGTTTTTGCGCGGATTCACGGACGCCCTGAACTCCCTGGGACTGGCGACGCTGCGCTTCAACTTCCCTTACCGGGAGGCGGGGCGGAAGTTCCCTGACCGCCCGCCGGCAGCCATCGCCGCGTGGCGGGCCGCGATGGCCGCTGCCTCGACCCAGGCTGAAGCCCATGGGGATCCCGGAACCATCTGGGCAGCGGGGAAATCCTTTGGCGGCCGGATGGCGTCCATGGCTGTTGCCGAGGGGATGGACGCAGCGGGCCTCGTGTATTTGGGCTACCCGCTGCATCCTCCCGGCAAGCCGGAGAAACTCCGGGACGAACACTTGTATGGCATGGCCACGCCCATGTTGTTCCTGCAGGGAACCCGCGACACGTTTGCCACACCGGCCCTCCTGTCAGGCGTTGTGTCGCGGATCGGACCAACCGCCGTGCTGGAGTGGGTGGAAGGTGGCGACCACTCCTTCGCGGTGGCGGGAAAGAAGCGGCCTGCCGATGAAGTAGGCGCGTCCCTGGCGGCACCGGTGTCCCGGTTTATCGCCGCGCACGCCTAGGACGCTAAGCGGCGTCCTCGTGCCACCAGCCCTCCCACGCAGCGGAGGTGAGCTCCCCGGCAGGGAAAGCACCCGCCGTGGCGGCTTCCCCCGACTGGCCCTCGTGGCGCCGGCCGTCGTCGCCGCGCCGGACATCGAGCAAAAGGTTCAGGCTGTTCAAGAGAAACATGGTTCCGTCCTTCCTGGTGGTGAATGGACAACGCCGTCCATGTAGCAAGGAGCCTAGCCAGCGGATGTTTCACCACGGCGACAGGAGGTTTCGGCTGTGTATCGGAGATCTCACGGGCAGGCCGCGGGCGCTGTGCACCGCCCGCAACCGGCGCTAGCTGCGCTGTTTGGCGCGTGCGGTGGCCGGGGCTGACCATGGATCCTCCGGCCAGGGGTGCTTGGGGTAGCGGCCCCGCATTTCGGTGCGCACCTGGGCGTACGGGCCGGACCAGAAGGAGGTCAGGTCATCCGTGACGGCCAGCGGGCGGCGGGCCGGGGACAGCAGGTGGAAGAGCACCGGCACCCTGCCGCCGGCCAACCGCGGTGATTCGGCCAGCCCGAAGCACTCCTGGAGTTTCACCGCCACCACGGGCGCGGCGCCGTCGTCACCCGGCTCCGGGTATTCGATCCGGATCCGCGAACCGCTGGGCACGTCAAGCCATTCCGGGGCGAGTTCGTCAAGCCTGGCGGCCTCGGGCCAGGGAAGCAGCCCGCGCAGCGCCCCGGCCAAGTCAAGGGAATCCACCGGCGCCCCGGCGGCGAGGGCTTCCAACCCGGTTCCCAGCCACTCTTCCAGCCGGGCCAGCAGCGCCGCATCCGAGACATCGGGCCACGGCTCCCCCACCTGGTGGTGCAGGAAGGCGAGCCGGCTCCGGAAGGAGGCCGCCGTCGTCGGCCACGAAAGGGCTGCCAGCCCGCCCGACTGGAAAGCGGCTGCCACCGCTGTCCTGCCCTGGGCCGCCGTGGGACGCACCGGTGTCGAGGACAGCACGATCGCACCCAGCCGCTTGGTTTTGCGGGCCGTCAGGCGCCCTGCGTTGAAGTGCGTGTCCATGGCATCGGCCAGCAGGTGCGCGGCTGCCGTTTCGGCCATGGTGGCGGATAGGGGTGCTGCGGCGCGGATCACGGCACCGGTTCCGGCCGCATCCCGGCCCTCCGCCCGCGAAACTTCGGCCACGGCCAGCCATTCGTGGCCTGACAGGGTACTGCCTCCGGGGAGTCCCGCCCGGGTGCCCGACGTGAACAGGTACTGCCCGGACCCCTCGCTGCCAGGCACGCGGCGTGCCACGCGGTCGGGATAGGCGAGGGCGACGACCGCACCAACAGCTTCGCCCGGGCCGGGCAAGGCCGGAGGAACCGGGGCACGGCCGTCCGGCCGCCGGCGGGCCAGGGACGCAAGGCGTTTGGTTTCCTCGGCCCAACGCCGGCCGGCGGGCCCGGGGTCGGCCCGGAGCTGGGACAGGAGGCCGGGCAGGTCCGCACCGGGCGCGCGGTGGTCCCCGGAGAGTGCAGCCACCACCTCGGCGGCCAGCCGGGTCCCGGCGGAGGCGGCGCCTTCAAGCAACGCCCGGGCCAGCCGGGGATCGGCGGGTATTGCGGCGAGGAGCCGGCCCTCGGCCGTCACGTGGCCGTCGTCGGACACGGCGCCAAGCTCCCGAAGGACCTCGACGGCGTCGTCCATGGCCTGCCGGGGCGGCGCATCCGGCAGGGGCAAGCCCTCCCCGCCGGGTGAGCCCCAGCAGGCCAGGGTCAGTGCGGCGCTGGTCAGATCCGCAACGTTGATTTCGGGCGTGACGTGCGCCGGCGCTGCACCATAGGCCTGCTGGCTGTAGCAGCGGACCACCGTGCCCGGGCCCTGCCGGGCGGCGCGTCCTGCCCGTTGTTCGGCGGATGCCCGGGAGCAGGACACCGTGACCAGCCCGCTCATCCCGCGGCCCGAATCGCGCCTCGGTTCACGGGCCAGGCCGGAATCGATGACCAACCGTACGCCGGGCACCGTCAGGGAGGACTCGGCGAGGTCCGTGGAGACGATGATCCTTGGGCTGCCGCCAGGACGGCGTCCGGACACCGCCCTGTCCTGCTCCGCCGAACCCACCTGGCCGTGCAGTTCCAGGACATCCACACCGCTGCCCAGCCTGCCACGCAGGGCCGCTGCCACGTGGGAGACCTCCCGGGCACCCGGAACGAACACGAGGGCGTCCACGGAGCCGTCAGACGCGGCGTGGGCCTCCGCGGCGGTGGCGGCGACTTGGTCAAGAAATGCCCGCGCCACTCCCCTGGCGTCAAGGCGTGGCGCTTGTGCCGGGAGCCATTGCACCTCAAGCGGGTGGTGCACCGACGGGCAGTCCACCACGGGCACCGGGCCGCCGGAGGTGCCCAGCAGCGCAGCGAACCGTGGTGCGTCGAGGGTGGCTGACATGGCGACGACCGCAAGGTCGCCGCGCAGCTGGCGGACCTCGGCGAGCATCCCGACGAGGAGGTCAGTTTCGAGGCCGCGTTCGTGCACCTCGTCCAGGACGACGGCGGCCGTCCCGTCCAGGCCCGGATCCGCCAGCAGGCGGCGCAGGAGGATACCGGGGGTGACGAACTCAATCCGGGTCTCCGGGCCTGCCCGGCGTTCGCCGCGGACCGTATAGCCCACCCGGCCTGCAGCCGGGCCACCGTCAAGTTCCGACAGCCGCCGGGCTGCTGCCCGCGCCGCGACGCGCCGCGGCTGGGTGACGACGACGCGGCCCGAGCAGCCAGCAAGGTTAGCCAGCAGCGGCGGGACGAGGGTGGTCTTTCCTGTCCCCGGCGGGGCCTGCACTACGGCGGCGGCACCGGGACTGGTTTCAAGCGCTAGCCGCAACCCGGGGAGGGACGCCGCGAAGGCAAGCCCGGCGCCAATGGCACGCAGGTCAAAGCCGTCGTCGGGGTGTCCGCCAGGAGGATTCATCCGTCCATTCTCCCCTGACCGGGAAGGGTTCGCTGGCGCCAGGGTCAGGGCTTGCCTTGGCCCTTGCCCTTGCCCTTGGCTTCCTTCGCCGTGTTCGAACGTCCTGCTCCCGGAGCGTCGGGGGCGGGCACAGGTTCCGGCGCGACAGCCGCCACGGCAGGTTCAGCAGGAACGGGCCCGGTGTCCACCGGCGCCCCGGACAGATCGGCAGCCGCTGCATCAGCCCCTGACGCTTCGGGAGGCGCCACTGCCGCCACCTGCGCGGTGATGTCAGCACGGACTGAGGCCAATGCGCTTTCGATACCGTTGTACCGCTCGGCCGAAAGCCGCCCGTCCGCCGCCGCCTTACCGAGGTCATTCTCCAGTGCCTGGAGCGCGGCAAGGGCGCTGTCCATCCTGTTTTCGGCCGCCGCCTGGCTGATGCCCAGCACCCGGACTTGGAAGCCGCGCAGCAGGCTTTGGTCGGTGCGGCCGGGACCGGTGGCCGCTGCCCCTGCAACCAGCGAGGCCGCGACAGCGATGCACACGAGGACCAGGACACGCGTTCCGCGGCGGCGGCCGTGAACGGCCCCCTTGGCGCCCGATGCCAAAGCCGGGTCGCGTCCGGTGACGGGCCCGCTATCAGGCAGCATGCCGGCCCCGGAGCGGGACGACGGATGCGGCCCGCAGGGGCAGGACGGTTACAGTGGCGGGGTCCGCATAGTCCTGCGGTGCCTGCGCCCTCCGCGAAGTGGAAGTCGACCTCGCCAGGACATGGCGGGCGCCTGCGCGGATCAGCGTGGTGAGGAACAGTCCGATCCCCATCCCGAGGAGCACGTGTCCTGCCGCGTAGTGCTGCACGGCTCCCGGGGCGCCCTCCGCTGCGACCGCCACGCCGCCAACGGTCAGCATCACCGACAGGGCCGTCCCTAAGATCACGCCCATGGCACCTGCTCCATCCCATTTAGTCAGCACACTTACTTGTATTGCTCAGCAAGCTTACTACTTGACGGGATTGAATCAACAGCACGGACGGTTGCCACCCGGATGGCAGCCGCGCCCAAGAACCGAAGTGACCGCTCAGCCCGCGGCTTCGAGCAGGCGCTCCGCCGGCGCGATCCCTGCGTAGCGGCCCTTGAAGAACAACAGTGGCTCAGCGTCCCCCCGGGCATCCAGATGCCGCACCGCAGCCACGACGATGGTGTGGTCGCCGCCGTCGTGCTCTGCGTGAAGTTCGCAGTCGAGCCAGGCCAGCGCGTCATCCAGGACGGGGTTGCCCAGGGGCGACGATCTGTAACCGACTCCGGCGAATTTGTCCGCCCCCGAGCGGGCGAACTGGCCCGCGAGGTGCTGGTGTTCGGCCGGGAGGATGTTGATGGTGAAAGAGCCGGCACGGCGCAGCGCAGGCCATGTGGTGGACGTGCGCGCCGGACTGAAGGTGACGAGCGCCGGCTCCAGGGACAGGGACGCGAATGACTGGCAGGTAAAGCCGGCCGGCCCCTCTGGTGTGGAACCCGTAATTACCGTCAGTCCGCTGGCAAAGGTTCCAAAAATATCCCGAAGCCGGCGTGGGGCGAGGTCTGGTGTGGCAGTCATGATATGGCCTCTCGTTTGGATCGATACCTCACCAAACCACCAGCGAATTGCCGCGTTCAAGCCCTCTGACATGCGCCGACGCGCGCCGCAACGAAATGTCACGGCCGCACACCCGGCGTCATCGAAACCTCGCTCCGGGACGTCCAGCATGTCTCCGCATTAACGCAACAAATGGTCTTCCCGGCCCAGTCCACGCAGGACCGGCGTGTCCGTCAGGCGTGCTGGTCCAGTGCGGCCAGCAGCCGGCGGACGGAGCCGCCGAGGTTCCACTCGGCGGCCAACTGCTCCAGCTCGGCGCGCCGGTGGCCGGTCACGGGCCGCAGCTGGGCGCCCGCCTCGTCAAGGGTGGGCAGCTCCAGGGTGCGGACCAGGCGTACGACGGCGGGGGCTGCTTCCAGGTATTCGGCGGCGGCTTCCAGCCTGGCCCGGACCGGACCGGATACCCCGGCGCCGGGCTCATCCGCCGCTGCCAGCAGCCCTTCGAGGGTGCCGTACTTCAGCAGCAGGGATGAGGCTGTCTTCTCGCCGATCCCGGCAACGCCGGGCAGCCCGTCGGAGGCATCCCCGCGCAGGGTGGCATAGTCGGCGTACTGCTGGGGCAGGACCTTGTATTTGGCCACCACCGTTTCTTCGGTGACGACCTCGAGGTTCTTCATGCCGCGCGCCGTGTAGATGACCCGGACGTTGCGTTCGTCGTCGCACACCTGGAACAGGTCCCGGTCCCCCGTGACCACGTCCACCGGGAAGGCGGCATGGCTGGCGTAGGTGCCCACGACGTCGTCGGCCTCATGTTCGGCTGCCCCCACGATGGCGATGCCGGCGAGCTCCAGGGTCTGGCGGATCATGGGCAATTGGGCTTCCAGCCCCTCGGGAACCACCTCGACGTCGGTCCCGCCCGGTACCTCCTCCGCCACGCGGTGGGCCTTGTAGGTGGGGATCAGGTCCACCCGCCACTGCGGCCGCCAGTCATTGTCCCAGCAGGCCACCAAGTGGGTTATCTGGTACTCGGTGGTGAGCCGCGCAATCATGTCCAACAGGCCGCGGACGGCATTTACCGGCGTACCGTCCGGCCGCCGGATGCTGTCCGGAAGGCCGTAGAAGGCACGGAAGTACAGGGAGGCAGTGTCGAGCAGCATCAGTCGCCGGGGCATACCTGATCCTGACACGGATTTGGCTTCCGGGGCTGCACCCGCAAGAACAGCCCGCTTTAGTTAAAGATTCAAGTATTATGTCCGGAATAGTCGCACCTTGCTGGACGTTCGAATCAGACCGGTTTCGCTCCCGCCCTTGACCACCCGACCCGGCGGCCCCGATACTTCCAGATGGTCCAACCACACAGTCCTTGACCGCTCCGTGGCTGGCGCCGGGCGGCGCGCCCACCGGTGGAACCCACCCCACAACGAGAGCAGGATTCCGATGACCGGCATGCAAACCACCATCAATGACAACGGAGCCTGGTGCTGGTACCAGGACGAACGGGCCTTGGTGGATCCGGCCAACAACACCCTGCTGGTCGGTTCCGTGGCCGCTCCCGAAGGCGCCGGCGGTGACAGCCGGGGCGGGAACATCGAGGTCGCGGTCCTGGACCTCGCCACCGGGGACAGCCAGGTCCACGTTGTCCACCGGAGGCTGGAGCCGGACGACCACAACGCCCCGGCCCTCCTCATCAGGCCTGACGGCCGATACCTGGCGATGTACGCCAAACACAAAACGGACAACCATTCCCGCTGGCGGATCTCCACCCGGCCACATGACGCCTCCGAATGGGGCCCGGAGGAACACTTCGACTGGACGGAGCTGGCCGGCGGCCGCGGCGCGACCTACTCCAACCTGCACCGGCTCGCTGCGGAGTCCCGGGTGTACAACTTTGTCCGTGCCATCAACGATGACCCCAGCCTTCTGGTGTCCGAGGATGACGGAACCACATGGCGGTTCGGCGGAAAACTCTTCACCCGACCCAAGATTGGCTACGTCAACGGCTACACCCGCTACTCCGGAAACGGCACGGACCGCATTGACCTCATCACCACCGACCACCACCCGCGGGATTTCAACAACAGCATCTACCACGGCTACATCCGCGATGACGCCCTGCACGACGCCCAGGGCCGGGTGGTCAGCAAGCCGCTGATCGGCTCGCCGGGGATCAACCAGGCTGCCCTGACCACAGTGTTCGCGGCAGGCACGGACATTGACGGCGATACCCTCACCCACGGCTGGACCGTGGACCTGCGCGGCCAGGGGCAGGACCTGGCCGCCATCATCAGCTGCCGCGCCAACGACGTCAACGGCGCGCTGCTGCGGGAGCAGCCGCTCGACGTCGATGATCACCGGCTGATGTACGCCCGCTTCGACGGGAGGCAGTGGAACCTGCACCCGCTGGCGGCCGCAGGCTCAGCCTTGCTGCCGCACGAACAGGACTATACGGGCTTAGGCGCGGTTGACCCGCACGACCTCAACCAGGTGTACATCTCCACTCCCATCGACCCGCGGACCGGGCAGGCCACCGGACACTACGAGATCTACCGGGGCAGGACACGGGATGGCGGTGCCACCTTTGGCTGGGACGCGGTAACCGAAAGCTCCGCAGTCGACAATCTCCGGCCCATGGTGCCGCCCGGGGATCCGTCCGTGCACGCTGTCTGCTGGTTCCGCGGCAGTATGGACTCGTCACAGGCCTATAAGACAGAAGTGGTGGTCCTGCACTGAGGCCGTCGCGTCCGGACCGCGGCCCGGGCCGGTGACCGAGTCTGATCGAATCGGCGCGGGCCGTTGACCGCGCCGCGCCCTGTGCATCAGGGTTGAAACGTTATTAGTGTGTGCGAACAGCCAGGAAGACAAATGCGCCATCCGGAGGGGATCCAACCCATACTGACGGCATCAACGCTGGGGGCGCCCGGCGAAAGCCTGGAAACGGTCCTGTCCTGGTTGGTGGAGCACGGTGCACGGGGCGTGGAGCTGCGGCTGGGCCGCGGCGAGATCGCCGCCCCGGCCATGACCCGGCGCGAACGCTCCGAACTCCGGTCCCGCATCGAAAGTGCAGGCCTGGCCGTCACCGGGGTGGCCAGCTACATCAGGGTCGCGGAACCGGTTGCCGATGAGCTGGTGGTGGGAGCACTCGAAGCGGCATTGATCCTTGCCCATGATCTCGGTGCGCCGGCCGTCAGGGTCTTCCCCGGAGCCCCTGCACACCCCTGCGGATACCACCGGGTTCCCGAAACCATCCAGCCCAGGCAGGAAAGCAACGCCCTGGCAGCCGGGAGGCTCAACGCCGTCGTCCGCCTCGCCCGGGACCTGGGAACGTACCCGGCGCTTGAAACGCACGATTCCCATCCCCGGGGCAGCGATATCGCCGCCATCCTGGATATGGTCGACGGGCCCGTAGGCGCAGTATGGGACCTCATGCACCCGTGGCGCGTCGGCGAAACCCTCGACGAAACTTGGCGGGCCCTGAACCCCTGGCTCATCCAACGACCGGGCAGCGTCCAGGTCAAGGACGCCCGGCTGCCCGCCAGCCGGACCCCGGCGCTCATCGGCACCGGCACCCTCCCCGTCGACGCCTTTGCGGGACTGCTCCGGGACACCGGCTACGCCGGGCCCGTCTGCCTGGAGTGGGAGAAAGCGTGGCACCCCGACGCGCCCCGCCTGGACGAAGCACTCGGATCCGCGGCGCGGTGGTTCCGGCGACACTGGCCCGGCCGGTCCGGAGCCGACGACGCCGCCCCGCCGCACCTTCCCGGCCAACCATTGCGCTAATTCCAGCCGGTGCGGAAATGCTAAGCCCCTGTTAGCATTTTCCTCACGTGCGTGTGACCCGTGCCACAGGCATGTAGATTCGACGACCACAAGGGGTGCCCCATGGTGAATCCGCTGCAATGGCCAGTGTTGCGCCAACTTCTCGAAAACGATCCCACGGGCAGGCACCATGCCGTGAAATCGCCCGCCACCGAAAACCTCACCCCGCGCATCGCCGCCGCTGACCACGTGGTCCATTCGGTGTGCCCCTACTGTGCCGTGGGGTGCGCCCAGCGGGTCTACGTCAAAGACGAAAAGGTCATCCAGATCGAGGGCAACCCGGACTCCCCCATCAGCCGGGGCCGGCTGTGCCCCAAGGGCTCGGCCTCGCTGCAGCTGACCACCGGCGACTCCCGCGAAAAGTACGTCCTGTACCGCCGGCCCCACGGGACTGATTGGGAGCGGCTCGACCTTGAAACAGCCATGGACATGGTGGCCCGGCGCGTGGTGGACACCCGCCGTAAGACCTGGGAATGGGAATCCGAGGGCCTCCGCACCCGCCGCAGCATGGGCATCGCAAGCCTTGGCGGCGCCACCTTGGACAATGAAGAAAACTACCTGATCAAGAAGCTGTTCACTTCCCTGGGCATCGTCCAGGTGGAGAACCAGGCCCGGGTATGCCACAGCTCCACGGTGGCGGGCCTTGGCACGAGCTTCGGCCGGGGCGGCTCCACCACCTACCTCCAGGACCTGCAACGCGCCGACTGCATCCTCATCCAGGGATCCAACTTCGCCGAAGCACACCCCGTAGGGTTCCAGTGGGTCATGGAAGCCAAGGAACGCGGGGCAAAAATCATCCACGTGGATCCACGCTTCTCGCGCACCAGCGCCATGGCCGATACGTTCGTTCCGATCCGCGCCGGTACGGACATCGCCTTCCTGGGTGGCCTGATCAACTGGGTCATTGGCCACGACGCCTACTTCCACGAGTACGTGGTCAATTACACCAATGCCGCCACCATCCTCAGCAAGGACTTCCGCGACACCGAAGACCTTGACGGCCTCTTCTCCGGGTTCAACCCGGACGATTCCTCCTATGAAACCGAAACCTGGCAGTACGAGGGCGGCTTCGCGGCTGCATCCTCGGGCGAACGGGACGCCGACGAGCAGGAAGGCAGCAGGCTGGGTGAATCCTCGCACGCCCAGTCCCATGGTTCCGGCGGCCCGGGCGTGGCCGGGAAGTGGCACCGGGACGAGACCCTGCAGGACCCGCGCTGCGTGTTCCAGGTCCTGCGCCGGCATTACTCGCGGTACACGCCGGAGATGGTGGAACAGGTGTGCGGGGTCCCGCAGGCCTTGTTCGAGGAGGTGGCAGAGGCCATCACCAGCAACTCAGGCCGGGACCGGACCACGGCCTTCGCCTATGCCGTCGGCTGGACGCAGCACACCACGGGGACGCAGTACATCCGGGCCGCGTCGGTCCTGCAACTGCTGCTGGGCAACATCGGCCGCCCCGGTGGCGGGATCATGGCACTCCGCGGGCACGCCAGCATCCAAGGCTCCAGCGACATCCCCACCCTCTTCGACCTGCTGCCCGGCTATCTGCCCATGCCGCACGCCAAGCAGCACCTGGACCTGGCCGGGTACGTGGAGGCGGACTCCGCCAAGCAGGGCTTCTGGGCCAACATGTCCGCCTACACCGTGAGCCTGCTCAAGGCGTGGTGGGGGGACGCCGCCACAGCGGACAACGACTATTGCTTCGACTACCTTCCCCGGATCACCGGCAGCCACAGCACCTACGACACCGTCATGGCGCAGCTGGAAGGAATCTGCAAGGGCTATTTCCTCATGGGTGAGAACCCCGCCGTCGGCTCCGCCAACACCCATCTGCAGCGCGCCGGGATGGCCAACCTCGACTGGCTCGTGGTCCGCGACTTCTCGCTGATCGAAAGTGCCACCTGGTGGAAGGACGGTCCGGAAATCGCCACGGGCCAGATGCGCACGGAGGACATCGGCACGGAAGTCTTCTTCTTCCCCGCCGCAGCCCACACGGAAAAGGCCGGCAGCTTCACCAACACCAACCGCCTGGTCCAATGGCGTGAGCAGGCCGTGGAACCGGAAGCCGAGCGCCGCAGCGACCTCTGGTTTATCTGGCACCTTGGCAACCGCATCCGGAAGCTGCTGGCGGACTCGCGCGACGACGTCGACCGCCCCATCCTGCACCTGACGTGGGACTACCCCACTGTCGGCACCCAGGACGAGCCGGACGCAGACGCGGTTTTCGCTGAGATCAACGGCCGTGGTGCGGACGGCAGCCCGCTCTCTGCCTACACCGAGCTCAAGGACGACGGCTCCACATCCTGCGGCTGCTGGATCTACTGCGGCTGCCGGGCAGACGGCGTCAACCAGGCAGCGCGGCGCAAGCCCCACACCGAACAGAGTATTTCCAGCCGCGAGTGGGGCTGGGCATGGCCGGCCAACCGACGGGAGCTGTACAACCGGGCCTCCGCCGATCCGGAGGGTCGGCCATGGAGCGAGCGGAAGAAGCTCATCTGGTGGGACGCGGACGCCGGGAAATGGACCGGCGACGACGTCCCCGACTGCGAGCCGACCAAACCACCGTCCTACCGGCCCGACGAGGCCGCCAAAGGCCCCGATGCCCTCTCCGGCGTGGACCCGTTCATCATGCAGTCCGACGGCAAGGGCTGGCTCTTCACGCCCGCCGGCCTGACCGACGGGCCGCTCCCCACGCACTATGAACCGCAGGAGTCGCCCTTCGACAATGCCCTCTACGGCCAAAACCGGAACCCGGTCCGGAAGCTCCTGAAGCATGACGGCAACCGGTACCAACCCAGCGGCCGGGAACCCGGGGCGCAGGTGTACCCGTTCGTGCTGACCACCTACCGGCTCACGGAGCACTTTACCGCCGGGGCCATGACCCGCTGGCTGCCCTACCTTGCCGAGCTGCAACCGGAGTCGTTCTGCGAAGTATCACCGGAACTGGCGGCCGAGCGGGGACTGACCAACAACGGCTGGGCAACCCTGGTCTCAGCCCGCGGAGCCATCGAGGCGCGGGTCCTGGTGACCGGCCGGATGAAGCCCCTCACCGTACAGGGCCGAACCGTGCACCAGATCGGGATGCCCTACCACTGGGGCCCCAACGGGCTCAGCCGTGGCGATGCGATGAATGAACTCTCCTCGATCGCCATGGACCCGAACGTCCATATCCAGGAGGTCAAGGCATTGACGGTGGACATCCGTCCCGGACGGAGGCCGCAGGGTCCGGCCTTGCCGTCTCTGGTGGCGGAATACCGCCAGCGGGCAGGAATCGACGAGCACACAGGCCAGGAAGGAATCAAGGCATGAGCGTCACCCAGTTGGGAATGCCCGCCATCGGAGCACCCAGTGAAGCGCGCAAGGGCTTCTTCACCGACACCAGCCTGTGCATCGGCTGCAAGGCCTGCGAGGTGGCCTGCAAGGAGTGGAACTCGCTTCCGGCAGACAGGCCGCTGGAACTCACCGGCCAGTCCTTCGACAACACCTCCAGGCTCAGCGCGGACACGTGGCGGCACGTCGCCTTCATAGAGAAGAAGGTTCCGGCTCCGGCGGCAGGCGGAACCGAGGGCATCAAGTGGCTCATGTCCTCGGACGTCTGCAAGCACTGCACCAACGCCGCATGCCTCGATGTGTGCCCCACCGGTGCGCTGTTCCGCACCGAACACGGCACCGTAGTGGTCCAGCAGGACATCTGCAACGGCTGCGGTTACTGCGTTTCAGCCTGCCCGTACGGCGTGATCGACCAGCGGCCCGACGACGGCCGGGCCTTCAAGTGCACCATGTGCTACGACCGGCTAAGCGTCGGCGAAGAGCCGGCCTGCGCGAAAGCGTGCCCCACCCAGTCCATCCAGTACGGCGAGCTCGATGAGCTCCGGGAACGGGCCGACGCCCGCGTCGCGGAGCTCCATGAGCGGGGTGTGGAGGAGGCACGGCTTTACGGCAGGGATCCCGACGGCGGTGTGGGTGGTGACGGTGCCTTCTTCCTGCTGCTCGATGAACCCGAAACCTACGGGCTGCCACCGGACCCGGTGGTGACAACCCGGGACCTGCCCGCCATGTGGCGGCGGGCCGCGGGTGCTGCGGCCGGGCTCCTGGCGGGTGCCGCCGTCGTCTTCTGGGGAGCGAGGAAATGAGCCGCCGCCGGGAGCGTGAGGAATTCACCTCCTACTATGGCCGGCCTATCCTCAAGGAACCCACATGGGAGGCGGCCGACATCGCCGGGTACATCTTCGCCGGCGGCGTGGCTGCCGCCTCCTCACTGCTGGCCGCAGGCGCCCAATACAGCGGGCGGCCCGCCCTGGAACGCCGGGCGAAATTCACGGCATTGACCGCGATCTCCGTGTCCGCGGCGGCCCTGGTGCATGACCTGGGCCGGCCCGAACGGTTCCTGAACATGCTGCGCGTAGCCAAGCCCACCTCGCCCATGAGCGTGGGCTCGTGGATCCTTTCCGTGTACGGCCCGCTCGCCGGGGCGAGTGCGGCGTCCAACCTCACGGGACTGTTCCCGGGGGCCGGACGGGCATGTGGCCTGGCCGCGGCTGTCAGCGGCTCCGCGGTGGCGACGTACACGGCCGTGTTGCTGGCCGACACCGCGGTTCCCACCTGGCATGACGCCCACGAGGTCCTCCCGTTCGTGTTTGCCAGTTCGGCTGCGGCTGCCGGCGGCGGCATCGCCGCCGCCCTGGCACCCGTGGTGGAGGCCGGTCCCGCACGGCGGATGGCCGTTGCAGGCGCCCTGCTGGAAACGGTGATGAGCATGCGGATGGAAGGCAGCGGCCACCTCAGCACGGAGACGCTGCGGGAGGGACGGGGCGGTACGTTGATGCGTCTGTCCAAGGCTTTCAGCATCGGCGGCGCGGTGGGGCTGGCGCTCGGCGGCCATCGGTCGCGCACCGTCAGCGTCGTGGGCGGCCTCGCCGTGGCTGCGGGTTCAGCGTTGCTGAGGTTCGGTGTCTTCGAGGCCGGAAAAGCGTCAACGCGCGACCCCAAGTACGTGGTGGTTCCCCAGCGGGAGCGCCTCGACGCGGCCGAAGCCGCCAGAAGTGAAGCCGCCGGCATCGAAGCGGCCGCTTAAGCCGTCAGAACCAGTCACCGTCGGCGTAGGTGCTCCGAACGTGCGCCCGGAGATATTCGCCCACCACCGCCGCGCCCAGGTCACCGACGTCGGGCGCCACCACGCGGCCGTCCACGCGGCGGGCCATCCGCTGGATGAAGCGTTCCAGTCCGGGGTCGTTGCCGAGCCGGAAGAACGTGGTCTGGACCCCCATCCTTCCCAACCGGTCCAGCTCGCCAACCGTGGCGCGGATGGTCTCCGCATCCGGCGGCCAGTTGAACCATGAGTCACCGTCCGGCAGCAGGTGCGCGGTGGGCTCGCCGTCCGTGACGACGAGCAGGACGGGCTGCATGGACGGGTGCCGGCGGAAGAAGCGGCCGGCCAGCAGCAGGCCGTGGTGCAGGTTGGTGCCCTGTTCCCGGAGCGCCGGCAGGGCTGTCAGTTCCGCGATGTCCATGGACTGGGCATAGCGGCCGAAGGTGACCAGCTGCAGCCGGTCGCCACGGAACCGGGTGGACACCAGGTGGTGCAACGCCAGCGCCGTGCGTTTCATCGGGACCCACCGCCCCTCCGCGGCCATGGAAAAGGACACATCCACCAGCAATGCCACGGCGGCCTGCGTCCGGGCCTCCGTTTCGGTCACCTCAATGTCTCCGACAGCGAGCCGCAGTCCGCGGGCCGGATCGCCGCCGTCGGCCATGGTGCGGCGGATGGCGTTGGTCAAGGTGCGTGTGACGTCCCAGGGCTCGGCGTCGCCGAACTCCCACTGCCGGCTGGAACCGGCCTGTTCCCCCGCTGCCCCGGCGGTCCGGGTGTCCCGGTTTCCCTGCCGTCCGGAGAGCTGTTTTGCGGTGTCCCGGAGCAGCGACTTCCCCAGCCGGCGCATGGCCTGCGGGGACAGCCGGAGGTCGCCGTCGGCACCGCGACGCAGGTAGCCGCCGTCCTGCATGGCCCGCTCGATTTCGGTCAGGGTGCGGGCGCTGACTGCCGCACCCTCACCAAGTTGCCGGGCCAGCGCGTCAAGGTCAAGGTCGTCGAGCCGGGACCCGTTGTAGGACTGGGAGAGCTGTTCGGAGAGTTCGTCCAGTTCGGCGATGTCCTGCAGGACGCCGGTGCCGTCGCCGAGGCCGAGTCCTTCCTGGCCCTCGAACCGTTCCGATCCGTTCCAGTCCTCCCCGGGACGCAGCGCCTGCAAGGAGGCATCGAGTTCGCTGAGCTGGGCCATCAATTCCGGTGAGCCGAAGGCCTGGGCGGACAACCGCATCAGTTCCCCGCGCTGTTCGGGGGACATGGATTGCAGGAGCCGCTGGGCCGCTGCGGCACGTTGCGCCAGGGCATCCACCAGTTCTTCCACTGATTGCGGGTTCTCCGGAAAGAACTGGCCGTGCTTGGCCATGAACTCCTGAAAATCGGCCTCGGTGTCTTCGCCGCGGCGGTGCTTCGCCAGCAGCCCGTTGAGGTCCCGGAGCATGGCACTGACGGCCTCGCGGTCCTCATCGGTGGCACTCTCCAGCGCTTGTTTCATTCCGGCGAAGCGCTGTTCCAGGACCTCCCGGCCCAGCAGGTCCTTGATCCGGTCGTACGCTTCCTTCGCGGTTGCGGACTGCCAGTCGTAGGACGCGAGCTCGTTGACCGCCGCGGCCGTGGAGGGCGGAAGGTTCTGTAGCTGCATCTCCCGGAAGGCGCGTTCTGTGTTGTCCATCATGGCGTCCCGGGCCAACTGCTTGCGTTCCTCCAGCACGGCGGTATCCAGGAGCTTCTTCACTTCATCCAGGGTGCCGTCCAGCCGATGCCGGCTGAGCAGGTCGCGCCGCCGCTCCTGCACGCGGCGGGCAAGCTCGTCCAGGCCGTCACGGTTCCGTCCGCCGCGCCGCAGGAACTCCTGCAGGGCATGCCGCGGCGAGTAGCCTGCCATCACGTCTTCGGCTACGGCGTCGAGCACCTCCGCCAGGTCCACCGGCGGAGCCAGCGGGTCCGGACCACCGGTGTACCGGCCGTACTTGGCGGACCTCTTGTGGATGGCCATGTTGCCTCCTGCGCCTTAACCGTAAATGGTTTCCTCGTCGTCGGACTCCTTGGAGATCCGCCGGCCCAGGTACAGCCCTTCGAGGGCCAGTTCGACGGCGGCGGCCCGCTGTCCGTCGTTCGTCGCACCCAGGCGGCGGCCGATTTCGTCGTAGAGGCCGGATCCGTTCAGGGACGGGAGGTTGCCGAGGAACTCCTTCGCGGTGACCTGCTCGCCGGTGGTGACGGTACGGTGGCCGTCCAGCGCGGACACGAGCGGACCCATGTCCAGGCCCTGGAAGTGTGCCCTGACGGCCTCGGCGGTGGCGGTGCGCAGGAGGTGATCGAGAATGCCTTGCTCCCGGCCTTCCTCCCCCGATTCGAACTCGATCTTGCCGGTCAGGACTTCCACGGCGGGCTCGAGGTCGATGATCCGGGCAACGGCCTGGTTCTCGCCACGTAGCCGGGCCCGGCGGAGCGCGGAGGCGGCAACCGTTTCGGCGCCGGCGATGGCGAACCTGGCCGAGACACCGGAGGTCTGGTTGATGGCCGGGGACTCCCGCAGTGCCCGGGTATAGCGGGCAAGGATTTCCAGGATGAAGGGCGGGACGTCAGCCACCAGCCGGCCCTCCTGCCGGATGACAGAGACCTCGTCTTCGAGCTCGACCGGGTAATGCGTCCTGATCTCGGCGCCGAAGCGGTCCTTCAGCGGGGTGATGATCCGGCCGCGGTTGGTGTAGTCCTCCGGGTTGGCGGAGGCGACAACAAGCACATCGAGCGGCAGCCGCAGCACGTAGCCGCGGATCTGGATGTCCCGTTCCTCCATCACGTTGAGCATGGACACCTGGATGCGTTCGGCGAGGTCAGGGAGTTCGTTGATGGCAATGATGCCGCGGTTGGACCGGGGAATCAGGCCGTAGTGGATGGTTTCCGGGTCCCCCAGGCGGCGGCCCTCGGCAACGCGCATGGGGTCGACGTCGCCGACGAGGTCCGCCACGGACGTGTCCGGCGTTGCGAGCTTCTCGACGTACCGCTCTGAACGGTGCCGCCAGGCGATCCTCAACCGGTCCCCGTCGGCGCGGACGCGGGCCCGGGATTGTTCGGTGATCGGTTCGAAGGGGTGCTCGTTCAGTTCCGAATCCTCGATCACCGGCGACCATTCGTCCAGCAGCCCGGCCAGGGTACGGAGGAGGCGGGTCTTGCCTTGTCCGCGCTCACCCAGCAACACCAGATCGTGTCCGGCGATCAGGGCACGCTCAAGCTGGGGAAGGACGGTCCGGCTGAACCCGTAGAGGCCCGGCCACGGGTCACGCCCTTCCGCCAGGGCCGCGAGGAGATTGTCTCTGATTTCGTGCCGCAGGTCCTTGAGGACGTGTCCTGCTGCGCGGAGTTCACCAACGGTGTAGATTTCGGGGCGGTCAGTCACTCCTCTACCGTAATCCCCACCTTGTGGCTAATCGATAGATTCCTCCAGATTCCTCCCTGGTCCCCGCCATGCGGCTTAGTCTGGTTGCTGATGACTGCGGAGAGCACACTGATCCTCCTGGTGCGGTACGGCTGGACGCCCACCGCCGGTGCCGTCCTGCCGGGGCTGGCCCAGGGGCGTGAATCCGGCGCCGAAACCCCTGAGCGGGCTGCGGTCCGCGTGATGGCCAACGGATGCGGAAGGGGAACCTGGTGTCCGGGCCGGAACTGACCCTCCTCACCGCGGGGCGGGTGGAGGTCCTGGGCCGCATTATGAGCGGCAGCAATGCCACCTTCCTGGTGGAAGTTTCCTGCGGGGTGGACTCGGCCTGGGCGGTCTACAAACCGGAGGCCGGGGAACGGCCACTCTCGGATTTCGACGCCGGCCTGTACCGGCGGGAGCGCGCCGCCTACCTGCTCAGCGAAGCGTTGGGATGGGGAATCGTGCCGTCCACGGTGGTGCGCGAGGACGCGCCGCTGGGGGTGGGATCACTGCAATGGTTCATTGAGGACGACCACCAGGAGCATTACTTCACCCTTTACGAGGACGCTCCCGAAACGCATGCCGCATTGGCGCAAATTGCCCTCTTCGACTACGTGGCCAACAACGCGGACCGCAAGAGCGGGCACGTGCTGCGGGGCTCTGACGGCCACATCTGGGGTATTGACCACGGCCTGTGCTTCGCGGCGCCCTTCAAACTGCGCACGGTGATCTGGGATTTTGCCGGCGACCCCATTCCGCAGGCCCTGCTCGATGACATCGGAGCGCTGGCGGGTGCCGTGCCGGGGGAGCTTGCCACGCTGCTCGACGACGCCGAAGTGTCGGCCCTTCAGCGCAGGGTCCAGCGGATCCTGCAGGAAACGGTGCTGCCCGTGGACCGCACCGGGATGCGCTACCCGTGGCCGCTGGTGTGAGCCGGCGTCACTGCGGTTCCGGGCGCCCTTGCACGGCCGCCGCGGCCGCCGGCGCTGCCTGCTCGAGGTAGGCGCCGATGTGCTCCAGCAGGTAGTGCTGCCCGGCCACCGTGGGGTGGTCGCCGTCGGGGCCGATCAAGTCATCGAAGTCGCTGCTGATCCAGCCCTCGGCGATGGGGTCCACGAACTCACCACCGGCGCGGGCCGTGGCGGCTTTGAGCTGGCTGCTGATCTCCAGGAGCCCGGGGTCCGGGTCTGTTGAGTACGACGGCGGTCCCACCACAATGATTTTTGCTTCCGGGGCCAGCGTCTCGGCCCGGTCCATTGCAGCGAGGGCGGCATCGCCAATCTCACCGGAGGCGTAGCCGAGGTCGTTCTCCGAGCCGAAGAACACCACGATGCCGGTGTTTGCGTTAACGAGGTCTTCGACCTGGGTGCCAAAGGTTCCGTCAAAGTCGCCGGGGCTGACATAACCACTGCCGTCCTCTGCGGCGTTGACCACTTCCAGGCCGGCGCCCAGGGGGTCGTTGCGCATCAGGGCCGGCCAAGCCTCCTGCGGCGACGTTCCGTGGCCGGTGCTTAATGAGTCCCCAACAACCACCACCCGAACCGGGGCCTCGCCCGTGGCCCGGGGCTGGGATTGCGCCGCGCTCCCGGACGTGACGGCCAGGAGGACGCCAAAGGTACCGGCAGCCACGAGCCTGGCCGGATGTCCGCGCAGCGGCACATCGTGTTGCATGGGTGCCGCCTCCTGCCTGGAATCGGGTGGCGGCTGGTCGCCGGCCGCCACCTTAGTGTCGTGTGTCCATGTCCCATCGTAGGCAATCAGTGAAGATACTTTAGTGCCCGCGGGGCCATTGCGACAGATCACACAGCAACTCCACAGGCAATTCACACCTTCGCCACGGCGGCCGCCGGATGGCCGGCCCCATCCACCCGGCCCTGTGTGGGGCGGGTGGCCCCATCGGCTGACAGGCCTGCCCCCTAGAACTTGCCGTACCTGGCCCGCGCCATGGAGTACACGCCATAACAGATGAGGCCCGCGGCGATGGCTGCGAGCAGGAACACGCCGTACGGTTGTGAGCCGAGTGTCTTCAGGCCGCCGTCCAGGCCTGAAGACTTGGACGGGTCGGCAGTTGCGGCGGCCACGATGATCAGCACACCGACGACGGCGAGTACCACTCCCTTGGCGATGTAGCCGATGGTGCCGATCCACTGGACAACAGTGCGGGCATCTCCGGGGTCCTGCAGGTCTTCCATGAACTTTCGGGTGAAGCCCTTGTAGGCGTAGTAGGCACCGGCCCCGATGATCGCCAGGCCGACGGCGACCAGCAGCACTACTCCGGCGGGCGCGCCCATGAGTTTGGCGGTGAAGTCACTGGCTGACTGGCTGGAACTCTTGGAGCCGCCGGCAGCAAATACGCCGAACGTGAAGGCAAGGAAGCCGAACACCACGGCCTTCCCTGCAGCGGACGCCGCTTCCTTCAGCTTCTTCTTCGAGTCGGTCCCGGCGCGGGCACCGAACACGGCCTCGCTGACCATCCACAGCGCCAGCGCCGCGCAGGCAACAGCACCTGCCCAGAGCAGGATTACGCCGCCGGGCTTTGAGGCAAGGGATCCGATCGCCCCGGACTGGTCCGCTTCACCGCCCTGGCCACTGTTGACCTGCAGGGCGATGACCCCGATCAGCACGTGGACCAGGCCGATGAACACGAAGCCGGCACGGGCCAGAATGCGTAACGCCGGACTGCGGCTTGCCGATGCCGCCTCTGATACTGCCCGGTTAGCTCCCTGCGACGCGTTGCCCATGATGGTCCGCCCTTCCAGCTATGTAGTTGGTCTTCTATTCCCCGCCAGCTCCCCCCGGCCGCAACGCGTCGCGGAATGCTTCAGTGTAGATCCGCCGGCACCATCCCGACAGGCCCCTGGTGCGGCCTTTGTACGCGGCTGACCGGCGGGTATGCCTTTAGCGTGCCGGTTGGCAGAGCCTGTCCAGCGCCTCGTTGAGGGTGGACTCGATCTGGCCGTTGAGCAGGTCCCGCCTGCCGGTGCTGGCGGGGTCCTCCACCTCGCCGGGCATGGGTGCCGCCGTGACTGTCATCGCCGCCTGGTACCGCCCGTCGTCGCTGCTGACGGCAACGGTCTGGAAGTCCCGGAAGGAGCCCTTGCCTTCCTGCCGCATGGCCGGTGAACACTGGTCCGCGAAGCGCCACAGTCCCAGCCCGAACCGGCCAAAGCCGGGACTGGTCTTCATTTCCCGGAGCGAGGACGGGGAAATGGCCCGCCCCTGGAGGAGGGCAGCCATGAAGAGATTCAGGTCCGCCACCGTCGACATCACTCCTGACGCCGGGGAGCCGGCGACTGACGCGTCGTCAGTGGTGTCGATGCGGTCGCCGTGGAGGGTGGCATAGCCATGGAGGAGATCGGGGGCACGGGGGTCTGGCCGGTCCAGGGTGCTGTCCTTCAGTCCCAGCGCGGAGAACACCTGCTCCTGCATGACCTGCGCGAACGGTTTGTGGCGCAGGGCCTGCACCACAAGGCCCAGAACGAGGTAGTTCGTGGTGGCGTATTTGAACAATCCGACGTCGGAGGCGGGCCAGGGCAGCGCCCCGGCGGCCTGCACCTGCTGCTCCAGGGTGGCGGTGTGCGTCAGCGCGGTGCGGAAGTCCACGTCACGGGGCAACGCGGCGGCGGCGTCCGGCATCCCGGAGGTGTGGCTGAGCAGTTGGCGCACGGTGAGTGGTCCTGGTGGCTGCAGGAGATCCGTGAGTTCCGGGACGACGTCACTGACCGGTTCGTCGAGGCCGATGAGGTGGTCGTCCACGAGCTTGAGCACTGCGACGGCGGTCATGGCTTGGGTGACGCCGGCTATCTTCACCCGGTCCGTGGGCTGCGCCGGGTCCAGGGAGTCGAGGTCGCGCACGCCAAAGCCCTGCGACCATTCGCCGCCCGGCCAGCGGACCTGGACGACGGCCGAGACGGCGCCCTGGTCCAGGAACAGCTGGATCTGCTGCACCATGGGCTCAAGGGCAGGCGGAAATGTCCCGGGCGGGAGGGAGTCGTCAGTATAGGTGCAGCCGGAGACGGCGAGGGCCACCGCGAGCGCCGCCCGCCTCACGATGCGGTTTTTCGAGCCCACAACTAATGGTAGGGCGGCCTCCGCCTTATTGACATGCGGGTGCCGCCGCCCATAATTATTGGCAGCACTTCAGTGAGACCGGAGAATGGCATGACGCGTTTGGTGAGCTCACTGTTGAGGCCCCGCAACAACTCAGAGCAGCGCGGACACGACCTTCTGGTCCACACCGACGCCCACGAGCGACAGGCGGTCCTGGTGGAACTGCAGGTGGGGCATGGGACGCTGGCCACGTCCGCGGGGGCCCGGTTCGCAGCACTCTTCAGCGACACATTTTCGGCAGTTGACGATCCCCCGGCCGCTCCGTTGCAGGTATCCACCCTGTACCTGCAATGCCGGCTCCGGCCGCAGGAGCTGACCGCACTCCTCGCTGCCGATGCCGCACACGGAATTACCGAACGCACCATCTACCGCGTGTGGCCCGACTACATTGTCCGTCCCCACATCGACAGGTCCGCAGCCACGGTGCAGGCCGATGCCGCCCTCCGCACCTTCGGGGCCTCCGGCCGCGGAAGCGTGTGGGCCGTCATCGACTCGGGCATCGACGGCACGCATCCGCATTTCCTGCCCGGCCCCGCGGGAAAAACGGGCAACCTGCATGACCCGCGGGTGGCAGACCTCCACCGCGACTTCACGGTACTTGTCAACGGACCCGACGCCGACGGTTCGGCTCCCCAGGACGCAGGCGCCGTCCGCTCAGCCGGGGACCTGGTCCCGGACGACCCCGCACCCGCCCTGGTGGACGACGTCGGACACGGAACACACGTCGCAGGGATCATCGCCGGCTCCGCTCCCCCCGCCGCCCTCATCATGATGAGCCGGTCCACGCCGGACGGGCTGCCGGAATGGACACCGCGGGAACTGGACCCCGGCCGGTCCCTGTCAGGCCTGGCCTCGGAGGCCCTGTTGGTGAGCCTGAAGGTCCTCAACACCCAGGAACACACCCTGTCCAGCGCGGTCATCGCCGCGCTGAACTACGTCAGGGCGGTCAACTCCTACGGCCGCAACCTGGTGATCCACGGCGTCAACCTTTCACTCGGCTGCGACTGGTATCCCGGTGACTTCGCTGCGGGCCAAAGCCCCCTGTGCCGGGAGATCGACCTGCTGGTGGGCTCCGGCGTCGTGGTGGTGGTCAGCGCCGGCAACGGCGGCGACGCGCGGGACGACAACGGTGATTTCTACGGCCGGCTCTCCACCATCACGGACCCGGGAAACGCGGCCAAGGCTATTACGGTCGGTTCAACGCACCGCGACCAGCCGCACGTCTTCGGGGTGTCATACACGTCCTCCAAGGGACCCACCCTTGACGGGCGCCTGAAGCCGGACCTCGTGGCCCCCGGCGAGCGCATCACCTCGGCAGCAGCCGGGAAGAACCGCAGCCAGGTGCCGGGCTTCAAGGACGCAACGGCCCCCATGCCCTGCTACGTCGAGGACAGCGGAACCTCGATGGCTGCCCCGCACGTTTCCGGCGCCATCGCGGCGTTCCTCTCGGCACGGCCGGAATTCATCGGCAAGCCGGAGGTGGTCAAAGACCTGTTCATGCAGAATGCAAGCTCCCTGGGCCGGCACCCGTTCTTCCAGGGCAGCGGCCTGGTGGACCTGATGCGGGTCCTGAACTCGATCTAACCACCCACCAGCCAGGAGCAGCCATGACCGGTCGCATCGGGAACCTCGACTACTACGAGCTGGCGTTCGCCGCCGATGGCAGCGCCGATCCGGACAACCCGGCGGACGGTGCTGCCTTGGCCGCCGCAGTTGCCGACGGCGGCATCCGTGACGTCTTCGTCCTCTCCCACGGCTGGAACAGCGATGTCCAGTCCGCGCGCAGCCTCTACCAGTGGATGTTCGGCAATCTGTCCGACCAGCTGGGGCAGCAGGCGGAAGGCTGCGCCGCCGTCGGAATCATCTGGCCCTCCCTGCTCTTTCCCGAGGACCAGGCGTCCGCAACACCGGGGGCCCTTTCCACCGGGGCAACACTGGCGGCGCACCTTGCCCCGGCGTTCCCCAGCAAGGAGCAGGACCTCGGCGCGATCGGAGACTTGCTGGACCGGCAACCGGAGGATCCGCACGAACTGGAACGCTTCCACCGCCTTGCCCTCGGGTTGGTCAGCTCCCCCGTGCCGCCGCCCGAGTCCGAGGACTCCAACCTGCAGGCAGCGTTGGCGGCCACCACAGCGCCGCTCCTGACCCATGCCGCAGCGCTCGCCGCCCCTTCACAGTCGAGCGCACAGGACATCGGGAACCCGTTCGGCATGCTGTGGAAAGGGGCCCGTGAGGTACTGCGTGCGTTCAGCTATTACGAAATGAAGAACCGTGCCGGCGTCATCGGCAGCCAGGGACTGGGCCCCTACCTCGGTTCACTCGCGGGCCCCGGCAGCCAACCCCGCATCTACCTGATGGGACACAGCTTCGGGGCCCGGCTGGTTGCGAACGCGCTCGCCGGGCTGCCTGCCGCGGGCCCCGCCAGCGCCGTCAAGCTTGTCTACCTCATCCAGGGGGCCTTCTCGCATTTCAGTTTCGCGTCCCCGCTGCCCACCAATCCCGCACGGACGGGCCTCCTGGCATCCTGCACCGACCGGGTGGATGGCCCGTTCCTCGCCACCTTCAGCAAAGCCGACCGCGCGGTGGGCACCTGGTATCCGACGGCAAGCTTCCTCCAGCGCCAGGACAACGAGGACGTCCACGACTTCATGTACCGCTGGGAGGGGATGGGCCATGACGGCTACCAGCAGGCCGGGGCAACCACGGTGGCCATGCGTCAGCCGGGTGAGTCCTACGGGTTCACTGCAGGCGGGTTCTATTGCCTTGATGCCAATGCCGTGATTTCCCAGGACCAGAACCCGTTCGCCGGCGCCCACAGCGATATCCGGCACGCCGAGGTGCTGTGGCCCGCCGTCGACGCCTTTACTGCCGCCGCTGCCGGACGTTGAGCCTCCGGCCAAGGCCGAACCGGTGCGGACTCGTTGCCGGCCGCCCCTTTTCCGTTGCCGCAGGCAAATATCGGCCCAGCTCTGGACTCTTGGGCGGGGCCCAATCAGACTGTCTACAACAGCTGGCCTGACGCGCCGAAGTCGAAGGAAATTTCTACGGCGCGAAATGGGCGGCTGCATTTATTGGGGCTTTACCGTGATGCCTGTTCCGCGGCATTGAAAGGACCTGCTCATGCCGGATTTCACCGCATTCTTCCCGCTTATTGCCACCATATTGGGGGTGCTTGTTGCCGTCGGCTTTATTTGGGTGGCAACAAAACTGATGTGGAAAGTGGCCGAACCCAACGAAGCCCTGATCATTTCCGGGCTGACGCGCGGAACCCTGGAAACCCGGGCCGGAATGGACTTCAAGATCGTCACCGGCAAAGGCGCCCTGGTGCTGCCCGGACTCCAGACGGTGCGGACCTTATCGCTCACGCTGAATGAAACCGAGCTCAAGGTGTCCTGCGTTACCTCCCAGGGCATCCAGGTGATCGTGGAGGGGGTTGTGATTTACAAAATCGGCGATGCCCCGCCGTTTATTGCCAATGCGGCCCGCCGCTTCCTGGGCCAGCAGCCCAAAATGGAAAGCCAGGTCTATAACGTTTTTGAGGGCCACCTGCGCTCCATTATCGGCAGCATGACCATGGAAGAGATCATCCGTGAGCGGGACAAGCTCGGTTCGCAGGTCCGCAGCGCGAGCGGCGTGGAGATGGAGAAGCTGGGCCTGGTGGTGGATTCGCTGCAGATCAAGGACCTGCAGGATCCCACCGGCTACATCCAGAACATCGCCAAGCCGCACATCGCGCAGGTGAAGATGGAAGCCCGCATTGCCGAGGCCACCCGCAACCGCGAGGCCGCCGAGAAGGAGGCGGAGGCTGCCGCGCTGATCGCCGACGCGCAGAGCGTCTCGGCGATCAGGCAGTCAGTGGCGCAGGCCAACGCCGAACGCGCCAAAGCCAACGCTGCGCAAGCGGGTCCACTGGCCGACGCCACGGCCCGGCAACAGGTGGTGGTGCAGGAAACCGAAGTTGCCAAACTGGAGGCGGACCGCGAAGAGCAGAAGCTCCAGACCACCATCCGGAAGCCCGCAGACGCGAAGGCGTACGCCAAACGCACCGACGCGGAAGGCCAAAAGGCTGCCGACATCTCCGCCGCGGAGGCCCTTGCCCGGCGCACCGAGCTTGAGGCCACGGCCAATGCCCGCCGAACGGAACTGCAGGCCCAGGCCAACGCCAACGCCGCGGCTGCTGCCGCCGGCGCTACCAAGGTCACCGGCGAGGCCGAGGCAGCGGCCACCAAGGCCAAGGGTGACGCGGCAGCCTCGGCCATCAAGGCCAAGGCCCTGGCCGAGGCAGACGGTATCAAGGCCCGGGCCGAAGCCCTGGGCACCAACCAGGACGCCGTGATTTCGCAGCAGCTCGCAGAGAACATGCCCGCGATCATCGCCGCGGCGGCCGAGCCGTTCTCCCATGTGGGCCAGATGACGGTCCTGAACGGCGGCGAGGGCGTCAACAAGATGCTGGGCGGGATCCTGGCACAGGTGGGTGATTACCTGCCGGCCCTCTCCTCCGCGCTCCGGAAGGGCGACGAGGGCAAGCGCCCGCCCAAGGCTCCCGGCGCGTAGAGGGCAGTCGATGCACAAAGAGGTGGACCGGAGCCTGACGGGCAGGATTGGGCGGGTGACCGGCCGCATCGGGCCGGGCACCATCGGTGAAGTCATGCTGCCTTACCTGGGTGGCATCATGGCTTTCCACGCCTACCCGTACGACAAGACAAGCGGCTTTGCGGTGGGCGAGGAAGTGTTGGTGATCTACTACGACCCGCCGCAGACGGTCTACGTGGACCAACTGCCGGACGTGTTGAAGCACTCGGCGTGAGGCCTGAGCCGGCCGGCCTGGCTAGCGGCCGCCCTCCATCTTGCGGCTGCGCTGCTCCTGCGCCATCGGCCCGTAGGGGTAAACACCGGCCTGCGGCAGGCTGGCCTCGGTCAGGCGGCTGACTTCGTCGTCGCTGAGCCGCAGATCGGCCGCCGCCATGTTATCGGCGAGCTGTCCGGTGGTCCGGGCTCCCAGAATCACCGAGGTGACTGCCGGCCGGTCCGCCAGCCAGGCCAGCGCGACCTGTGCCGGGCTTACCCCATGGCCTGCGGCGATGTCTTCCACGGCGTCAATGACCGTCCATGTGCGGGGGTTGTCATTGCGCGCCTTCCACGCCTCCATGCCACGTTCGGGGTTCTCCCCGAGGCGCGTTGCACCGGCCGGACGCCGGTCCCGCTTGTACTTGCCGGACAACCAGCCGCCGCCCAACGGGGACCACGGCAGCAGGCCGATCCCCGCATCAAGCGCCGCCGGGACAATCTCGAATTCAATATCCCGGACCAGCAGGCTGTACTGCGGCTGCAGGCTCACGGGCGGATTCCAGCCCTGCGCACGCGCTGTGTGGACGGCCTTGGTCAGTTGCCACCCCAGGAAGTTGGAGAAGCCGTAGTAGGCGATCTTGCCACGGCTCACGGCGTCGTCGAGGAAGCGCAGGGTCTCTTCCAGGGGCGTGACCGGGTCCCAGGCATGCAGCTGGTAGAGGTCGATCTGTTCCACTCCCAGCCTGCGGAGGGAATCATCCAAGGCGCGGGTCAGGCGCCGGCGGGAGGTTCCGACGTCGTTCGGTGCCGTTCCCATCGGGAAACGTCCCTTCGTGGCGATGACCGCCATGTCCCGCAGCGCAGGCCGTTGGGCGAGCCACCGCCCGATGATCTCCTCCGAGGTCCCGGCACTGTAGACGTCGGCGGTGTCTATGAAGTTGCCGCCCGCGGCAAAGTAGTTGTCCAGGATGGCGTGGGAATCTTCCTCGGTGGCTTCCGCGCCGAAGGTCATGGTTCCCAGCGCGTAGTTGGTCACGACTGCGCCGCTGTGGCCCAAGGTTCTGTACTGCATGGTTGTCCTCACGCTCAATGGTTGGTGGGTGCAAAGTGACGGCCGGCCGCATCCCGGGTAGCGGTGCGGATGCGGTACAGGCTTGTGGTTGCGGTGATGTAGAGGTCCTGGCCGTCCGGGCCGCCGAAGCATAGGTTCGAGACGGTTTCCGGGACGTCAACGGAATCCAGCAGCTCGAAGGAGGGTGAGTAGACCCTGACTGCGGGGCCTGCGGAGGTCCAGATCCTGCCCTCGACGTCCACCCTAAGACCATCGGCTGCCTGGCCGTCGGGAAATTCGACGACGACCCGGCCGGGTCCGCATGCGCCGTCGCGAAGTCCGTAGGCAACGATCCTCAGCGGCACCCCGTAGCGGGCCCCGGCGGTGTCCGCTACGTACAGGAGGGTCTCATCCGGGGAGAACGCCAGACCGTTGGGGTGCACGAGGTCGGTGATCACGGCGGCGAGGGTCCCCGACGCCGGGTCCAGCCGGAACACGTAGCAGCCTCCGTACTCCTGCTCCCCCTCGTGCCCTTCTTTGGTTCCTGGAAGGATCCCGTAGGGCGGGTCGGTGAACCAGATGGAAGCGTCGCTGGCAACGACGACGTCGTTGGGCGAGTTCAGCCGGCGGCCCTGGTAGGAGGCAACCAGGCCGGTCACGGTGCCGTCCCGGTCCCGCTCCACCCGGCGCCGTCCGTGGCTGCACTGCACCACGCTGCCGTCGACGTCGAGCGTGCGGCCGTTGGTGAATTCGACGTCCCGCGCGTACTCGCCCGCAGTGCCGGTGGCGGGGTCGAATTCCAGGATGCGGTTGTTGGGAATGTCGCTCCAGCGCACCGTCTGCGTCGACGGCACCCACAAGGGTCCCTCAGCCCAGATCGAGCCCGTGTACAGGCACTCCAAGGGTCCAGTCGTCAGTCCATCAGCCATCGGCGCACCTTCGCATAGGCACCACGATATCGCCACGGCCCGGGCACAGCGTCGTTCCCGCGCCGAGGCCGTGAACCACTAAGGGCGCCGGTCGGCCCGGGTGGGCTACAGGCTCACCAGACGGAGTCACCGCGCAGGACGGCGTCACTGCCGCCGTCGATGTAGACCACCTGCCCGCACAGGTGGGTATTTTCCTCGCCGCCCAGCCAGGCCAGCAGCCGGGCTACGGCGATCGGTTCGGCGATGCCGTTCAACGGCATGGGGACCACCGTAAGGAGGGCTTCGCGGCCTTGGGGTGTTTCGATCATGCCTGCCGTCATCGGGGTGGCGATGATGCCCGGGGCGACGGCGTTGAGCGGGATGCCGGCGCCGGCCCACGGCGGGGTGGCGGCTTGCCGCCGGGTCCAGCGTGAGAGCGCGAGCTTGGTGGAGGCATAGATGAGTCCCCCGGTGGTTTCAGGTTCCCGTGCAAGGACTTCAGCCCGGGCAAGCGACGCGGCTTCGTCCTCTGCTGTGAGCAGGGAAACGAGCTCGGAGTCGCTGGGCAGGAGGGCGGCCATGGAGGAGACCAGCACGGCCCGCGGGGCCGGGGATCCGGCCAGGAGCGGGCGCAGGCCTTCAAGGGTGGCGACAGTGCCGAAAAAATTCACGGCAACGGTGGCGGGCGTGGGGGTGGCCACGCCGGCGACCGCATACACGGCGTCCACCTGCCCCGCCAGGTCCCGGACTCCCTGCACCAGCGCTGTCCGCCCAGCGGAGGTGGAAAGGTCGGCGGTCACGTCAGCGCCGTGGATGTCCACGCCGATGACGCGGCCGCCCCGTTGCTCCAGCAGTTCCTTCGTGGCCTTGCCGATGCCGGAGGCGGCGCCTGTGACGACTGATATCCGGGTCATGGAATCCCCTTGCGCATTGCGTTGACCGTTTCCGGTTTCACCGTAAACGGGGTGTTGCCGGGGAGGACAGGGTCCAACGACCCCAAGGACGACCCTGGGTATGAGGCTGCGCGCCTCGACTACAACGGCGTCGCCGGACTCACGTGGCCCCCTGCAATGGTCAGGGGCCAGCTGCCTGTCAGCCTTTCGCCACCGCGAGCCAGCTGATGACAGGGTCCGAAGCTCCGGCCTTCGAGACCGTGTAGGTGACAGTGGCAGGTTCGGCAAGGGTGAACGACACCGTCCCGGTGGCCGTCGAGCCCGGGGTGAGGTTCACGGGCGTGCCGTTGATGGTTGTCGTTCCGATAGTTACTGCCTGCGACATTGGCCGGTTGACTCCCCACCATTCGTTGAATCCGGCGGTCAGCGTGTACGTGCCGGCGTCAAGCGGGAGGCGGTACTGGATGGGTTTGCCGGAGCCTGCCCAGAGTCCGGTGGAGTATTTGTCCGCCAAGTCTGTACCGCCTTTGACGGTGATCCCATTGGGAACGTAGCCCCAGGACGTTGCCGCCGCGGAGGCTTGGTCGGCGTTGCCGTTCCGAAGCGGCAGCAACGCGGCGACGGCCTTGAACTGCGGCGAGGACTGGGCGACGGTGACGCCGGAGTCTATGTAGTAGGCAAGTCCGGCGGGGACTACCTCGAACTTGGCCGTGAACAGCTGCTGTTTGCCGTCCACGTAGGCGTCGTTGGTCCATCCGGTAGCAGGGAAGGCCGAATATGCCGTCCGCGCGGCAGACTTGCTGGCGTTGGACCAGGTAACGGGATGGCTCTGGCCGTCGATGACAACCGTGGCTGGGAGGCTGCCGGTAGTGGTCAGGGCACCTGTGAGGCCCAGGTCCTTCTGGGTGTCCGTGACGTTGGCCGGAGTGAGGGCGTTCCAGGCGTTCGTGAGCCGTTGGACGAGCTGGGCCACGCCTGTGGTGTCCAGTCCGGGCTGTCCGTTGGAGGCGGCCTGGGCAGCGGAACGCGTGGCCGCGAAAACGCTCCAGCTGGCCGCCGAATACTCCGCAGCTGTGGGTGTGCCGACGGCATCGAGTGCGTTGGTGATCGGTGCGGTGTCCACCGATCCGTTCACCACACCGGCAATCGGTTCGAAGGCGTCGACAACGAGCGTCCCGGCTTTCAGGGTGAAGGTGGCGGTGTGGGCCCCGTCGGGCAGCCCGCGGAGGGCGTAGGCCGCCTGCCGCTTGCCCGAGGCCATCGTCGCGGCGTTCCTCGCCAAAGGGGCGCCGTCCACCGAGACGTCCAGGAGGGCAGTGCCGTTGTTTCCGCCCATGACATCGACGCCGGTGCCCGTGAACGGCACGGTGATGGTGGAACCGGCAGTGGAACTGGTTGAAGTGGTGCGGTTCCAGTTCATCGAATCACCGTTGGCTGCCTGGCGGGCCCACGTCCCGGCGTGCTGAATGGCCGGGTCCATGTTGTCTATAAGGCCGCCGGCATACGCGGTGTAACCCGGGACGGTCCGGACCGTGAGGTTGTCGAAGCCGGTCTTGTAGAAGCCGGAGCCGAGGTTCACCCGGCCGGCGAGTTCGGGAGCGGCATCCTGGTAGGTGGCAACAACCTTGCCGTCGATCGCTGCGCTGATGGTATTGCCTGCGCCAGTCAGGGCCAGGTTGTATCCGGATTTCGGGGCGACCGTGCCGCTCTGTGCGGCAGTGTCGTGCTTGTACAGCGTCCACGCGCCGGATGCCTGGACGCGGATGTTATAGGCGGCGCCGCCGATGGTCATGCCGTTTTGCTGGCGGATGCCAAGGGTTCCCAGGCCGCCGGCCGGGTCGGGGAAGGAGACGTCGACGGCGGCGGTGTAGTTCTGCCAGCGGTAGTCGCCCATGAGGGTGTTGGGAGAGGCCGGGTTCCAGGCTTTGGTGTCCTTCATGGACTGGTCGAGGTACTGGTAGAGCACATGGCCGCCGGCCGCACCGGCACCAACTTCCCAGGCACCGGTTTGGTCAACCATGTAGCGGGGCTGGTTTCCCCTGGATTCCAGGTAGCCCTGGACGGACCGGGTGGCGCCTTGGGTGCTGCCCTGCGGGGCTGCGGGCAGGGTGCCGCGCGAGTTGCCGTAGGGGGCGATGGCCCGTCCGGAACCGTTGGCCACCCCGACCTGGACGGGTCCTTCCTCGGTGTATTCGAAATCATCCGCGTACAGGAATTCATCCGAGGTGTTGGACTTTTTGCCGGTCTCGTCGGTATCCAGGACGGACGGGGCCGGAGTTTGCGGGAGCCGCTTGGCCATTGCCGGGTCGCTGCTCTTGTTCAGTGTGGTGAACGTGGCAATGGACCGTGGGTTGACCGTATAGGAGTAGTTGCCGTCAGCGTCGGGTTTGACTGTGGCTGCCAGGTGCAGGTAGTTGGCGTCGCCGGCCTGGCCGGGATCCGCGGCACGGGTCTCCCACACCTCCATCCGGTTGTTGCCGAGCTTCATGTTCCGCGCCTTGATGCTGTAGGTCTTGACCTGGTCGCTGTCGTTGACCACCACGGTGGAGAAGTCTTTCTTGTCCGGCGCCGCAAGGGTCAGGTAGCTGGGTGCCCCGTTGGCGCCGTCGAGGTTTTCGGTGCCGCTGACTCCGCTGTAGCTGGCCTGCGGCACAGCACGCCAGATCCCCGCACTGTTGGCGCTGTTCTCCCAGCCCATGGTGGCGAACTGGGTGAATTGCCGGAGCACGTACAGGGATGCGTCGTAGTGGATGCTGCCGGACCAGGGATCGTTGGCCGTGATGAGCTGCTTGCCGCTGTACTGGGCGCCGTCGTAGAACGAGCCAATGGCCGGCTGGAAAATGTAGTGGCTTCGCTTGGAGTCCGCGAAGCCCTTGACCAGGCGGTTGGCGACATCGAGCGCGCTCTGGACGCCGCCGATCCCGGTGCTGGCACCGCCCGGGCCCTCGGTGTTGTTTTCCCTGAATTCGGTCTTGCCGAAGGTGGCCACCCCCTCGCTGTACCAGACTTCCTTATCTGCGCCGGTGGGAGTCTGGCCCTGGGCCAGTTTGGTGTAAGGCATGTTCGTGCTGCTGTCGGCCGCGCCGTCGTACCTGTCTGCCGTGGTGTAGTGGTAGCCGACGCCGTCCACCGCCTTGAAGAGCTCGGCGTCGGTGAGCATGGCAGGGCCGATGTTCTTGGACGTGTTTTCATCCGAGGCAATGAGCTTGATGGCCTTGTAGGCCGCTGCGGCATCGTCCTGGCGGTTCGCCGGAATGCCGTAGCGCGGATCCGCGAAGTCGGTGTCGGAGACGATGGCGCCCTTGTACCACTTGACGAACGCCGTGTCCGGTTTGCTGGTCTCGTTGGTATCGGGGTCCACGTAGTCCACCATGTAGCCGTAGCGCGTGTAGGCGTCGAGGATGGTCTCTTTGTACCACTTGTAGACGGCGTCGTAGCCGGGGCCGGAACCTTGGTTCCAGGCGTTCTGGACCCATTCCGGCATGGTCCAGCGAAGGATGGATACCTTCAGGTTGGCGTTGACGGTCTTTGCGTCGGCGGCCAGCTGGAAGCCCGGGGACCGGGAGGAGTCGGCCAGTTCGTCCGCGGTGCGCATGGTGGCGGGGTCGGAGCCGGTGGAGTTGTTGGTGTCCGATCCCATTTCGATCTTCACGTGGTCGATCAGGGGGTTGGGGCCGCCGAACATGGTGTCGATCATTTGCCAGTACTGGTCCGGGTGCTCCGCCTTGTAGTCCATCAGCAAGTTGCTGGTCGAGTTGGCGCTGACGAGGCCCAGTCCCTTGTAGGTGAGGCCATTGGCGTTGTCCGCCAGGACGTCGTTCCCGTCCACGAGGATCTGGACCGGAGCGTTGTCCGCCTGGGCGGTGGGAGCCGCCAGCAGTCCTGCGGCCAGGGCGGTGGCGGTGAGCAGCAGGACTGCCGGCCGTCCGCGGGTGGTTGAGA
Organism: Pseudarthrobacter sp. YAF2; assembly: GCF_052113345.1. Classification (NCBI taxonomy): domain Bacteria; kingdom Bacillati; phylum Actinomycetota; class Actinomycetes; order Micrococcales; family Micrococcaceae; genus Pseudarthrobacter; species Pseudarthrobacter sp. YAF2. Next base: position 78,962 of record NZ_JBFRDA010000006.1, read on the forward strand.
TCATTTGTTCGACAACTCCTTTGTGTCAATGAACGTGGGTGCGGGGGTGCGTCAGGCTGCGGCAGGTGCGGTGCCTTGAAGCAGGCGGCCGGCTGGGTGTGCCCCGCTCCCAAACACTAAATGTGCTGTCACGTTCGATCCACGAAGTAGTCGCGGTTGATCAGATTCGATCCGCCCCGGTCACGTGTCCGGTCAGGCGGACTGGGGCCGGAGCTTCCCCCACACGTCGGACGGGTCCATGGAGGTGCCGTCGGCAAACACGAACACGCCATCCGGGCGGAACCCGGCGGCGTCCAGTTCCGCGGTGAGTCCGCTCCCGCCGAGTCCGACGACGGCCGCATAGTCTCCGTCAGCTGCCGCAGCGGCGGTGCCGGCCCACGGAACGGCCACATGCTCCCCCACCGGGTGCGGTGCGGCCGACAGCCATGTGCCGGTGTCATCAAGGTCCTGGCCCCAAGCCACGGGACGGACCATGCTGCTGAGCACGGACCCGGCGGGGACAGGCCACCCGCCGATCCGCAGCCGTGCGCCCGCGCCGGACGCCCCGCGCACACGCACCAGGCGCAGTTCGACGGCGCCGCGCGTCACCGAAACCACGGTCACTTCCGGCCCGGGCGTGGCGGACCCCGCAGCTCCGCTGCCGTGGTCCGGACCGCCGTCGGGATCGATGGTGATCCAGTGCGTGGCCGCACGGGAGGCCCCCACCTGCACCCCGCCGGCGCGGAACTGGCCCAGGAACTCAAAACCGGTGCGGTGCGTCAGCCGCCCGCCGGCATCGGCGAACACCACGGCGTTGTCCAGGGACTCGGACTCCAGGTCCGGGAAGGTGGCCGTGGAGTATCCCAGGCGGGCGTACAGCGGTGAGTCGGCCACCCGGGTTCCGGGGTTGGCGTGGTCGGTTCCATGGTTGCGGACCCGGACTACGCCGTCCGCTGCCGTGCCGTCCACCTGCCAGCCCGGGGCGGTGATGAACAGCCGGGTGTCTCCGGTTTCCACCGGCAGCGGCTCCTCGACCGCGGTCCACACCGGGTGTTCCGCCGGAAGGGCCAGGCCCAGCATCCCCTTGGCCGCCCAGTAGGGTGAGCCTGCGCCGGAGTAGGACTGCTTCATTGCCGGGAATTCGCCGTGGAACCCAATGGTGAGCAGGCCGTCGTCGTTCGTGGCCCCGCGGCCCATGAAGTACGCCAGGACACCGGACGCCGCCCGCCGCGAAACACCTGGGCTCAAGCGGGTATGGCCCAGCAGCTGGCCGCTCCAGAACGGGGCCGCGGCCGCAAAGCGGTAGATCAGGCTGCGGCCCTGCACCAGAGGCGCACCGTCGGCCCCCACCAGGTGGACGGCGTCGTCAAGGAAGTCCGCCAGCCGCCCGCCGTCCAGCGCCGCCCGTGCCTGCACCCGGGGATCCCCGGGCGCCATGAGCTGCAGCAACTGCGGATACACCTGGAAGGCCCAGCCCACGTAGTGGTCGTACGCGCGCTCCGGTCCGTCGGCGAACCAGCCGTGGCCGCGGTGGAGCGAGTCGTGGACGGCCAGGCCGGCGTCGATGTCCGCGTCGGAGGACCTGCCGCCAACGCCGGCAAGGAACATTTCCACGACGATCTGGAACCACACCCAGTTGATCGGCGGGTATGTTTCGCCAATCACCGTCTCGAACCAGGCGATCAGCTGTTCCTGGACCCGGCGGGGCAATGTGTCCCAGAGGACGTCGCGGGTCAGGGCCAGGCCGACGGCCAGCGATGCGGCTTCCACTTTGGCCTGGTCCAGTTCGCCCGGCGTGGGCCAGCGGCCGGGGTTGGCGGGGTCGGTGCCGGCGTCGAACCCCTGCGCGTACCAGTCCGCGAGCCAGCGGGTGCCTTGCGGGTCTCCGGCGATCCGGAAGGAGGCGAGCAGGAAGGTCCGGGCGAACGCTTCGAGCGAGTCGCTTCGGGGACCGTAGGCGCTGGTGGCGCCCGGAAGGAACAGGTTGGCGTGGTCGTCGGTGGCGAATCTGTGCGCCGAGCGCAGCAGGTGGTCTGCATAGGCGCACCAGTGGTCGCGGGTGAGCCCGGTGAATGGCGACAATTCCCGGTCCAGCGGAGGAAGGACAAGGGCAACGGGAGGTGCAGGGACAGGCATGGGTTCCTAGGTTGGGTTGGTTGCCCGCGGGCCGGGCAGTGGGTGGCCGCTGCGGGGCGGCATCATGTTTACAGCGAGTCCAGTAGCGCACCCGTGGCAGCGCGCGGCGCCCCCACCGATGAATCACGCAGGATCAGGTCGGGATTCAGTTCCACCCGGTGCACCGGCCGCATCCGTCCTTCGGCGAGCCGGGCGGCCATGAGCTGCACCGCCACCTTGCCCACGTACTGCTTGGGCGGGCGGACGGCTGAAATGGCGGGTTCGCCGAGGTAGGCCACCTCGTCGTCGTATCCCACCACTGCGAGGTCCCCAGGCACGGCCAGGCCGCGGTCCACGCAGTGCTGGACGAACGCGACCGCCTGGGTATCCGAATGCACCAGCATGGCGGTGGTACCGCTGCTGGTGCACAGTGCCAGCACCTGGTCGAAGTGCTTTGCCCGTTCACCGTTGACGTGCTTCACCGAGTCTTCGAGGACCGCCCCCTGGACCGGAATCTTGAGCGCGGTGAGGGCCTGTTGCCAGCCCCGGACAACGTGCGGGCTGGTGGGGCTGGAGGAGTCCGTCAGGCAGCCGATCCGCCGGTGCCCTTCCTGCCACAGGTGCCGTACGGCCATGCCGGCGCCAAAGGCGTGGTCCGTGGCCACCCACTCGAGCCGGTGCGCCGGAACCTCGGGCGGCGAGCGCCGCTCGGCCAGCACCACTGGGATGGGCAGCGCATTAAGCCACCGCAGCAGTTCCTGTCCCTGCTCCCCGCCCATGTCCGGCGCCACGATCAGTCCGTCGATGTTCTGGGTATCCAGGAGGGCTTGGACCTGCCGGCGGTTGTCTGCCGCGTCATAGGCGGAGCCGCGGACCAGGATCCGGAGGTTCTGAACTTCCGCTTCGGCGCGCGCCCCGCTGATCACTTGCGGCCAGTAGTAGTCCAGCGACGGGATCACCATGCCGATCGAATAGCTGTGGTTTGCGGGCCGGCCCGCCGCGGAGCGGTCCAGGGGGCTGGGCAGTGTGGCACCGCCGTGGACCCGGGACACCAGCCCTTCATCCGCCAGGGTGTTCACGTCGCGGCGGATGGTCAGCTCACTGACCCCGAGCTTGGCCGCAATGTCCCTGACGGTGATGGCGCCGTGCGCGCGCAGCTCCTCCATGAGCCGTTCCCTGCGCTGCAGCGAAAACAGCGACTTTCCTTCCGCGCCGGGGGATTTTTCAGGACTCATGGTGTTGCCTCCACAGTGAGGGTGAATGCTCCGGCGGTGCCGGACGGGGTTGGCACGCGGAAGCGCAGGCGGGTGAGCTTCGGTCCCCAGACAGCGGACAGCAGCGGGTCTTCAAGGTGCCATTCGTCCACGAGGACGACGGCGGATCCCGGCTTCCATTGCAGGGCGGCTCCCCGGGCGGTTGCGGCGGCGCATCCGGAGTCCGCCCCGGGAATACCGGCCGGGTGGATGTCCGCGGTGCCCTCCGGACCGACGCGGACGGTGCCGGCCGCCAGGAAGGTGATGTCGACGTCGGACGCCGCTCCGTGCGGCGCTGTCCTGTGCGAGACTGCTCCGTGCGGCCCGGCCGGGAGGTCCCAGCGGTCCGCAATGGTGATTCGGCCCGTGGCCCGGTCCAGGGTGGACGTGCGGACCCACTGGTGCGGCTGCATTCCGTAGGCGGCGCCCAGCGCGAGCTGAAGGCCCGGGCGCTCCGCCGTGGGCTGCTCCAGGACCTCCGCCGCGAATTGGCTGCCTGTTCCCTGCTCCATTCCGAGGGGAGCGGGGACATTGTGCCAGTTGCTCTGCATGGCACGGATTTCGTAGCGGTCCGGACCAAACGTCCTGGCGGTGTAGGTGGGCTGGCCCGCATCCACCAGCAACGGCGTGCCGTCCACGGCAACCACCACCGATCCGACGTCGCGGTGGTTGTGGTGTTCGCCGTTGTGGCCGCCCTTGGCGGCGAGGAGCAGGCCGCGGGTGGAACCCGAAGTTTCCCTGGCCACCATGATCTGGACGGAGGGGAGGTACGTGAACGGCACCGGCGGGACGGTGCCCTGTCCGTCCCGCTGAGGCTCGGGCGCCGCTGAACCGAGGAACAGCGAGTGCAGGACACGGCCCAGCCCGGCGGCCGCATCCGGCGCCCCGGCGATCATCGAGGCTGCGTGCTGTGCCGCGTCCCCGTCCCCCAGGCGCACCGCCCAGCGGTGGAGCATGTCCCACGGAAGTGCCACGGCGGCGCGTGCGGGACCGTCTGCAACGTTCAGGAACCAGGTGCCGCCGATGTGCATCCGGTGCGGGAAGGCAACGAGCTCCCGGATTACCGGCAGGCCGGCACCGAGAACGCCGGCGGTGGCCTCCTCCAGCAGCGCCAGGCCCTCCAAGGCCCGGCCCGCCCCGTTCCACCAGTAGGCGAATCCTTCGTCGATGGCGCCGTCCGGGGGGATGGAGGCCAGGAAACGGTCCAGGCCCTCGATGCAGCGGGCCAGGACCCGGGCCCGCAGGCGGGGATCGTCCACCAGGAACAGCGCGGCGGCGATGAGGTTCGAGTGGATCCACGGATTCCAGTTGTGGACATCACCGTCCAGGCCCAGCCAGTGCCAGTCGAGCCGCTCCAGGAAGGGCCGGATCACACGCCGGTGGGTTTCCTCGCGCAGGCGCCGCCGCAGGCCGGGGGCCCGGTTGTCCAGGCCGGCGCCCAGGACGTGGTCCAGCCAAGCCAGCTGGGCAGCCACCTCACCCGCGCCCAGGTCCAGGAACGGCTGCCCTTGGTCCGGCACCACCTCCCCGGAGCGGCGGAACACGTCATCGTGTGCCGCCCAGCACCAGGAGCTCTGTTCGCAGAGAAGGTAGGCGCCGTCCACAACCTCGTCAAGCCACAGCTCGGCTTCACCGCGGTCAGTGGCTGTCAGGGCCATAACCACGGCACGGGTGAGCCTCTGCTGGCGGGCGGCCACCAGATCCTCATAAGCGGTGCGGTTGCCGTCACGGAAGTATCGCGCGTACTGGGAAACCAGGGGCTGCGGCCAGGCGGTTCCGCGTTCCCGGGCTGCCTGATGCTGCAGTGCCGTCAGGCTGGTGCCGGCTACAGAGTGCCAGGCCGGATCGCCTGCCGGACGGACGGGTATGCGGGCCTTTCCGCCATCGAGTGCGCGCAGCAGTTCATCAGGGTGGGCGTGCGTTCCCCACGCCGAGGCAAGGGGGGCGCGGGGCGGCAGTGCCACGGCGGGGGTCAGCTGAGCTGGCATCAAAAAATCGCTTCTGTTGTTCGATCTTGATCGTTTAAGAACGATACAGACTATCTTGGTTGTTCTGTCTTGTTCATGAGTATGTACTGATTGTTAGATGTGATGCAAGACATGAACAGCGGTCCGATCCGCTCTCCAACCAATGAAGAAAGGAGGCCCGAATGTCGCGTAACCCCAAGGCCCTGCTGGTCATGAACCAGGGAACATTTGCCGACCAGTTCGATTCCGTGCGGCTCGAACGGCTGGCGGGCCTGGTGGACCTCGGCGAAGCGCCGTGGACCGACTCACTGGAAGACCCGGCGTTCGCCGGCCACCTGGCGGAGGTCGAGATCCTGCTGACCAGCTGGGGGGTGCCCCGCCTCGATGCACCTGCACTGGAGCGGATGCCCAACCTGCGCGCGGTGTTCCATTGTGCGGGTACGGTCCGCAGCTTCGTCACCCCGGAACTGTGGGAACGCGGCATCCTGGTGACCAACGGCGCGGACGCCAACGCCATCCCGGTGGCCGAATTCACCTTCGCTTCCATCGTGCTGGCCGGCAAGAAGGCCCACGTGCTCGCGAACGACGCAAGAATGCACCGCGAGGACTGGGGCTATGCCACGGCGCGCGGGGAACTGGGCAATATCGGCCGGGTGATCGGCGTGATCGGGTTCTCCCGCATCGGCCGCCGGGTGGTCCGGCTGGTCCAGCAACTGCAGGACGTGACCTGCCTGGTCAGCGACCCCCATGCGGACCCCGCGGCCGTGGCGGCCGCCGGCGGGAAGCTGGTGTCCCTGCATGAGCTGCTGGCATCCTCGGACATCGTGACGGTCCACGCCCCTGCCCTGCCGGAGACCCGCCATATGATCGGGGCCGCCGAGCTGCAGGCCATGAAGGACCACGCGACACTGATCAACACAGCGCGGGGTTCACTGGTGGACACCAAGGCCCTCGAAGCGGAGTGCGCCACGGGCCGGATCCAGGCCTTGCTGGATGTCACCGAACCCGAACCGCTGCCGGCGGACTCGATTCTTTACGACCTTCCCAACGTGGAGATCACCCCGCATATCGCCGGCTCCCTGGGCACGGAAACCCGGCGGATGTCCGATGCCGCACTGAACGACCTTGAACGCTACCTGACCGGTCAGCGACCCGCAGCGCAAGTGGTCTCCGCAGACCTCTCCCTCAGCGCCTGAACAGCCCCACGCCGCACACGCGGCACACAACCAAAACCTCAAAGGAGAACGCAATGAAGCGCAGGACTTTCACCGCCATGGCGCTGGCCGTCACCGCAGGGCTCGGCCTGTCCGGATGCGCCGGAGCCGCAGGCACGGCACCGCAGGCCCAGGACGGCAAGACCACGCTGACCGTATCCGTGTGGAATTACGAGGGAACACCTGAATTCAAGGCCCTCTTCGACGGCTACGAAGCCAGCCACCCAAACGTCCACATCGAACCCGTGGACATCCTGGCCGACGACTACCCGCAGAAAGTCACCACCATGCTGGCAGGCGGCGACACCACCGACGTCCTGACCATGAAGAACGTCATCGACTACGCACGCTACGCCAACAACGGGCAGCTGCAGGAAATCAACAGCGTGCTGGACACCGTGGGCAAGGACAAGCTGGCAACCCTTGACGCCTTCAACATCAACGGCAAGTACTACGCGGCCCCCTACCGCCAGGACTTCTGGCTGCTCTACTACAACAAAGACCTCTTCAAGGCGGCCGGTATCGATGACCCCAAAGACCTGACCTGGGACAAGTACGCAGAGATCGCCAAGAAACTCAGCGGGACCGCCCCCGACGGCAAGAAGGTCTACGGCACGTACCAGCACATCTGGCGCTCGGTGGTGGAAGCCGTCTCCGCTGCACAGAACGGCAAGGACCAGAACAGCGGCGACTACAGCTACTTCAATGACCAATACACCATGGCCCTTGACCTGCAGAAGAGCGGCGCCACCCTGGACTACGCAACGGCCAAGAGCCAGAAGACCAGCTACCGGACCATGTTCGAGAGCGGCCAGGCCGCCATGATGCCCATGGGCACCTGGTACATCGCCGGCCTGCTGCAGGCCAAGAAGGACGGCAAGACCAACGTCAACTGGGGCCTGGCACCCATGCCGCAGAAGGACTCGAACGGCAAAGTCACCACCTTCGGCTCCCCCACCGCCTTCGCCGTGAACAAGAACGCCACCCACTCGGACGAGGCGAGGAAGTTCATCGAGTGGGCCGCCGGGCAAGAGGGAGCCAAGGCCATCTCCAAGGTGGGCGTGGTCCCGGCACTGCAGGACGACGCCGTGACGGACGCCTACTTCAAGCTGGACGGCATGCCCACGGACAGCCTGTCCAAGAAGGCATTCGCACCGGACAGCACCGCCCTGGAAATGCCCGTCAGCGACAAGTCGGCGGCCACGGACAAGATCCTGAACCAGGAGCACGACCTCATCATGGTCGGCGAAAAGTCGGTTGCCGACGGAATTGCCGAGATGGGCAAGCGTGTCAAGAGCGAAGTCCTGGGCCAGTAACAGGCAGCCATGACAACCAAAACCATCACCCCGGCCGCCGCGCCTGCAGCAGCTCCGGCGCCCGGCCGGGGCAACCGGAAACAGGCGCGGCGCAACACGCTGATCGGCTGGACGTTCATCCTGCCGAACTTCCTGGGATTCCTGGCCTTCACCCTCATCCCGGTGTTGGCCGCGTTCGCCCTTTCCTTCATGGAATGGACCTCCTTCAGTGCCCCCAAGTGGGCGGGGCTGGCCAACTTCCAGCGGATGCTGGCCAGCGACTCCTTCTGGGTGGCCCTGCGGAACACCGTGGCCTACGCGATCGGCCACGTCCCGCTGACCATGGCCCTGGCCCTGCTGCTGGCCATACTCCTGAACCGGAAGCTCAAAGGCATCGGCTTCTTTCGGGTTGCAATCTTCTTCCCCTACATCACCTCCCTGGTGGCGGTCGCCGTCGTCTGGAACATGCTTTTCAGCCCGGACAACGGACCCATCAACCAGTTCCTGCACACGATCGGCATCGCCAACGCGCCGGGCTGGACCTCCAGCTCCGACTGGGCGCTGCCCGCCGTCATCATCACCAGCGTCTGGCGGGACATGGGCTACTACATGGTGCTGTACCTGGCGGGTCTGCAGGCCATCCCCACGGAACTCTACGAGGCAGCGGAGGTTGACGGCGCCAGCGCCTGGCAGCGGTTCTGGAATGTCACCATTCCGTCGCTGCGGCCCACCACGTTCTTCGTGGTGGTCATGCTGACGGTTTCCAGCTTCAAGGTCTTCGACCTGATCGTGGTGATGACCAACGGCGGTCCCGGCCGCTCCACCACGGTGCTGTCCCAGCTCATTTACCAGGAGGGCATCGGCGAAGGGAAGTTCGGCTACTCGTCCGCGATCTCGCTCGTGCTGTTCCTGATCGTGCTGACGGTCACCGTCCTGCAGTTCAAGATCCAACAGCGGAGGGAACGCTGATGACCAACATGGCCGAAGACCTCAAGGCCGGGGCACCGGTGGACGGCGCCGCCCCGGCACCTGATCCAGACGGCCGTCGTCGTCCGCCCGGTGCCCGGAACGGCAGGCGCCCCAGCCGCGAGCGGAAGAAGCGAACCACCAATGCCATCATCTACGCAGCGCTGGCCGTGCTGGTGGTGGCACTCCTGGTGCCGTTCATCTGGATGGTGTCCTCCTCGCTGAAGGAGAACAACCAGGTCCTCACGGTGCCCATCCAGTGGATTCCCAGCGAGTTCGTGTGGAGCAACTACACGGACATCTGGACCCGGATCCCCATGATGGGGTACCTGCAGAACTCGCTGTACCTGGCAGTGATCATCACCTGCCTGCAGGTGCTCACCGGATCACTGGCCGCCTACGGCTTCTCCAAGGTCCGTTTTCCTGGCCGGGACGTCCTGTTCCTCTGCTACATCGGCACCATCGCCGTGCCGTGGCAGGCCTACATGGTGCCGCAGTACATCATGATGCAGAACCTGGGCCTGACCAACAGCTTCAACGCCCTGATCCTGCTCCAGGCGTTCGGCGCGTTCGGCGTGTTCCTGATGCGGCAGTACTACATGACCATCCCGGACGAACTGTGCGAAGCCGCCCGGATTGACGGCCTGAGCGAATACGGGATCTGGGCCCGGGTGATCCTGCCGCTGTCCAAGCCCGCCTTGGCCAGCCTGGCGCTGCTGACGTTCGTGAACACCTGGAACGACTACATGGGCCCGTTCATCTACCTCACCTCCAACCGGCTCTGGACCGTGCAGCTGGGGCTGCGTTCCTTCGTGGGCCAGTTCGACGCCGAGTACGCCATGATCATGACGGGATCCGTCATCTCGGTGATCCCCATCCTGGCCATCTTCCTTCTCGGCCAGCGGTACTTCATCCAGGGCATCGCCACGAGCGGGATGAAAGGATGACATCCGTGGCACGGCATCCCACGCCCCGGCAGGGAGAGTCTGCGCGGCGCGGCCTGGCCGGGCGTATTCCCAGCCCCGGGTTCGACGCGTTTGGCAGCATCTTCGGCTTCATCTACACGTTCCTGGCCGGGAATGTGCTCATGGCGCTCGCCAACGCCCCGCTGGTGCTGTGCCTTGCCCTGGTGGCGGACCCGGCAGCAGCATGGCCCTTCTTCCTGGCGCTGTCCGTCACCGTCGCGCCGTCGCTCGCCGGGCTCTTCGCCTCCTTCCAGGCATTGCACGACGACGGCGCCGCGGCCAGACCGGTGGCTTCCTTCCTGCGGGGCTACCGGCGCGGTTTCCGGCGTGCGGCCCCGATGGGGCTTGCGGCCGTGGCGGTGCTGCTGTTCCTTGGCGTGGACCTGGCCATCGTGCAGTCCATGCCGGCCGCTGCACTCCTGCTGCCGGTGGTCGTGGTGGCTGCCGCGATGACCGTGAACGTCGCCGTGATGGCGATTGCCGGCGTCGTGCTCCTTCCCGGCAACGGGCTGAAAAGCCTGCTCAAGGCGTCGCTCTTCCTGTCCGTCCAGCGCTGGTACCTGAGCCTGGCCATGCTGGTGCTGCTGGGGATCATTGCTTCCGCGGCCCTGCTGCAGCCGGTGCTGGGCGTGGCGCTGGCGCCGGCACCGCTGCTGTTCGTGGCCTGGAGCAACGCCGCCTACACCTATTCCTCCGTCCTGCCGGACCTTGGCCCGGACGAAAAGTAGGTCCCTGGCCCGGAGGCAACTGCGGAGGCCGGCGACGGATGCCGCGGGCCGTCGTCGTTAGAGGATCCGCTGGTACATGCGGTGGTCCTGCCACTGGCCGGCGATCCGCAGGTATGCCCGGGCGGTGCCGTAGGCCTCGAAGCCGTTCTTTTCCAGCACCCTTTGCGATGCCCTGTTATGGACCAGCGTGGCGGCCTCGAGGCGGTGCAGGCCGAGTTGGGCCTTGGCAATGATCATCGCCGCGGCCAGCGCCGACGTCATGAGTCCTCCCCCCTGGGCGTCCTGGGCGGTCCAGTAGCCAACATGGGCATTTTGGAAGGCGCCGCGGACGATCGAGCTCAGGTTCAGCAGGCCGACAACTGCATTGCCTCCCACAAGGACCATGGGAAGTGCGGTGCCGTCGTCGAGGTCCTTCAGCCGCCGGGTAAGGACCTCATGCTGGCCCTGGACCGTGTAGAACTCCTCGGGCCTGACCGGTTCCCACGGTGCCAGGTAGGCGCGGTTGGCCTGGAACGCTGTGGCCAGCGGCGCGGCATCGGACAAGTGGACGGGACGGAGGACGATGCCGTTGGCGAGTTCGCAGGAGAAGTCCACGCGCCCAGACTACCCGCCGGGTGCGTCTGCCGGTCTTCGTCGGCCGGTGTTACTGCGCGGTGCCCGTGCTAACTCGGAGTGCCCGTCTTCGCAGCATAGGCAGTGGCTTGGGCGCGTACCTGCCGGATGTAGGCATCGGATTGGTTGTAGGAGTAAATGGCGTCCGTCCACCCTTGCGGGGTGGTCAGGTCCCGGCCGTGGACGCACAGATACGTGGCGGCGGCGAGGGCGGCGTCGTCGAGGTTGAACGGGTCCGCAACGCCGTCGCCATTTCCGTCCAGGCCCGCAATCTTCCAGGTGGAAGGTATGAATTGCATCGGTCCCACGGCGTGGTCCCAGCGGGCGTCGCCGTCCAAGGTGCCGCCGTCCGTGTCCGGGATGGCGGCGAAGCCGGCGCCGTTGAGGCTTGGGCCCACAATCGGGCCGGATGCCTGGCCCTCGTTGTCCAGGCTCCCGCCGCCGTAAGTTCCGTGCGCTGATTCGACGAAGCCCACGGCCGCCACCGTGTTCCAGCCGATCCCGCACCCCGGATTGGAATCGTTGGCTGTGGCGGCTGCCGCAACATAGGCGCGGAGCGAGGAAGCTGGGATCCCGGTCCGCGCGGCAGCCTCCTCAAGCCACCCTGCATCCGGGGTCCTGGTCACGTTCACCGCGGTGGTCATGCCGGCGGACAACACGTCAAGCTTCACGTCCGCCCGCGGCGGCGGCGAAAAGACCCCATGGGCATCAGCGGCCGGCTGCCGGATGGCCCAGAACGACAATGCCGTCAGGACGCACACCAAGAACAGGCAAAGAACCAGGTAGCGTTTGAAACGGAGCACTGACCAATCAAACCATTCCCCGCCACGTCTGCCGTACGGCTGGGTACCATCAGGCATGGGCAGAAGGAATTACCTGGTGGAGGGTGGTTCAGGGACCGGCAAGACTGCGGTGTGCAACGAATTGCGGCGGCGCGGCTTCCACGCCATCAACGGCGACCGGGAACTGGCCTATCAGGGTGATCCGGAAACCGGCGAACCACAAGCAGGCATCACCGGCGTCTCGGCGCATCACCACCACATCTGGCGGGTAGGCGACGTGGAAGCCCTCATCTCGGACCGCAGTGAGGAGGTGACGTTCTTCTGCGGGGGCTCAAGGAACTTCGGGAAGTTCATCGACCTCTTTGACGGCGTCTTCGTCCTTGAGGTGGACCTGGAGACGTTGAACCGACGGCTTGACGGGCGGCCCCGTGACGAATGGGGTGGGCTACCGGCGGAACGGGCCCTGATTGAGCACCTGCACAGGACACGGGAGGACATCCCGCCGGCCGGCATTGCGATCGACGCCACCGCACCGCTCCAGGATGTAGTGGACGAGATCCTGCGGCGGGTCCGGGCGACCGATTCGGCCTGATCTTCCCGGGGTTGCCGGCTTGAGGAAGGCGGTAACCCGGGGTCCGCGCCATGCGCCGGGTTGTGCCTCCTGATCAGCGCCGAGGAGTTTCAGTGCGGTCTTCCATTGCGCGCCCGGCGGGAGCAAACTTCGAGAACGCGGCTGCCCGCGTACACCCAATCCAGCAGAAAGGCGTTCCAATGACCAGTTTCGAACCTGTCCTCGGGATAGGCGTTAGCGAGATGCAAAGCGCCGCGGGAAGGGAAGTCAAAAGGATCATGGCCGAAGCAGGCGGCGACCGTCTCAAGGCCGACAAAATCGTTCTCGACAAACTCCTTGAACTCCAGTTCATCACTGAATCAGAACTCACCGTACTGACGCGCGTCTGCGAACTGGGATACGCCGTCACCAGCGGCAAACACGACGCTGCGGAGGCCCACACCGAGGTCAAGAAGGCCTACGAGGAACTCCTGGTCGCCGGCAACGCCAGCCCCGTGGCACTGTCATATGCGTCGGGCGCCATGGGATCCTACGTACCAACCAGCTCCGGGGGACAAACCACAGTGGTCTACAAGAAATCGGGCGGCAACTGGCAAGGGACCCTGGCCGGCGCGGGAGCCATCATCGGAGGATACTTTGGGGGTCCAGGCGGAGCGGCGGTCGGCGGCGCCATCGGCGGTGTCCTCGGCAAGATAGTCGACGACTGCTGACTGGCGGGTAGAACAGGGAGGTGTGCGGACTCCCACGTCGACGCGTAAGAAACAATCCCCCGGCGCCCGCTGCTGCAAGGCGATCCCCGACGTCTGAGGCTACCGGCCCACAGCGCAAGGATCGCCAAAGATTTACGAAGGTTCCGCCAAGCACACATCCGGACAGTGAACACGTATGGAAGCATCATCCTTCTGGGCTTCCCACAGCCATCCCAAGCCTGGCAGATGAAGGCGGCCCTGCTGTCTTTCTGTTATCGGATGCGGGGGTAGCGATGTTTGTTCCGAGTACCGGTGACCCTTATCGCGAGGTTGATCTGCCGGCTCGGATTCGTGCATTGCGGATGCCGGGCTGGGCAGGGGTGGCACTCGGCGCGGGCCTCCTGGTGGTCCCGATGGCGGCGGTGGCCGGTTCGATCTTCATAAATGAGAGCGACGGCACGATCATCCCCTTTTGGGTCGAGGCGCTCATACTGGCGGGAGCGGTAATTTCGTCGTTTCTTGGCACCGCCCTGTTTTGGCGTGCCGGGGAGTGGGTAACGCTCACACCCGACGCGGCGGTTTTGACGAGGGCGTTCGTCGTCCATGTCCGTGTCGAACGCGCCCAGCTTGAAGACTTCCACGCCTACCTCCACCAGTATCCGGCTAGTGGAGGTCCTCAATACCGCATGGTGCCCACCCTAACCACCAGGGATTGGTACGATCGGCTCCGGGACGTGCCGATCCCGTTCCTGTCCTATTGGAACCCTGTCGGAGGCACGGAAGCTTCGCTGCCTCCCCATGCTGGCTACATTGAGGCCTGGGCCCGCGCTGGTAGCAACCCGTACTCCAGAGCAATGCACTTGCACGCCATCCCCGGGAATGTCTCGACGCACCGGCAGGCCGTCCGGACCGGCCTGCAGCGACGCTCGCGCATCTGGGCGATAGCGGTCCCCGTTGCCTCTGTCTCCCTCGGCCTCAGCCTCGGTTTTGGGCTCGGACCCGTCGCCAAAGTCCTGGGGCACAACACCAGTTTCGACACCCAGACAAACCGCACCGGCGTCCGCGACCTCGACGACGCTCTCACTCCAGGCGTCACCGCCTACCAGTGGCGTGCCAAGGTCTATCCCGCCACAGGCACGAGGGAATTCACTTTCTTCCCAATTGTGAAATCGCTGCCATCAGCACCGTATACAGTTCGTTATTTCATCCGTGACCCTGCGCAGCACGGTACGGAGCTCAGTGGTCCCGAGCAGAAGTACGGCCGAATCGTCTCGCAGGGCACCATCTCCGTAAAGGACCCCACGATCGAGTTCACTCTCGACAACAACGACAGCACCTTCACGTTCGAGGTCTACGTCACCGACGACCAAGGCCATACAACGCTTAACTCGGAGCTCTACAGGGACATCGCCGCCCTTCCGGCGTCGACCTCCACGTCCTGACAGGAATACGTTTACAAGCTGAACGTCCTTCACCGGGACGGCTGCGCCTCCGCGCCCGAAGTTCCCGCATCAGCCGAATTGGAGGCGACTGATACTCCCTTTCCGCGTCGCTGCGCCCTTAAAGTAAGCACGTGGGCAACAGAATCGGTTCGTACGAGGCGTGGCAGCTCCTGCTTGACGGCAACCAGCGCTTCGTCACGGGAGATTCCCTGTATCCGAACCAAAACGCCGCAAGGCGAAGCGAGTTGGTGACCACCCAGAATCCGTTCGCCGTCATCTTTGGGTGTGCTGACTCCCGCCTCGCCGCGGAGATTATTTTCGACGTCGGCCTCGGCGACGTCTTCGTGGTGCGGACAGCGGGGCACGTGCTCGACTACGCTGTTCTCGGCTCGCTCGAGTACGCAATCTCGGTGCTCCATGTTCCACTGATCGCAGTCCTGGGGCACGGCAACTGCGGCGCCGTAACGGCGGCGAAGGAAGCGGTGGAAACCGGCGCAACGCCGCAGGGCCACATCCGCGGCCTGGTTGAAAGAATCACGCCGTCGGTGCTGAAGACGATGCGTCAGGACAAGACGGACGTCAACGAAATGGTCATCGAACACGTGAAACAGACCGTGCGCCGGCTGCTGGAGAATTCCCGGGTGGTTTTCGACGCGGTTGACAACTACTCCACAGCCGTCGTTGGCCTCACGTACCAACTTGAAGAGGGCAGGGCGCAGCTCGTCTCCACAGCCGGCGTCCTCTAAGAGGAAGAATGTGGGCAAAGCAATATGCAGCGCGCCATTGGCGCGCTGCATATTGTGTTCGATCGGAGGGGGCGTGTCAGCCGCCGCTGCCTGGGGTGGACGTGTCGGCGGATGAACTGCCCGGCCGGGGGTGGCCGAGCGCCGACGAGCCGGGGGCGGGGGAAAGGCCCAGCCGCCTGACGATTTCGGCTGCTTCCTCCGCCGGAGTGCGGCCCACGTCAATGACGATGGTGTTTTCTTCCGGTCCCGGGGGTTCCAGTGTGGCGATCTGCGAGTCAAGCAGGGTGGCCGGCATGTAGTGGTCCATGCGTGCTGTCAGGCGCCGTGCGATCTGCTCCTTGGAACCGGAAAGGTGCACGAAGACTACGTTCTTTTCACGGAGCCGGTCGCGGTAGATCTTCTTGAGGGCTGAGCAGGTAATGATGCCCGGTATTCCGGCCATGGTGTGCTCGATGATCCAGGAGGCAATGGTGTCGAGCCAGGGCCAGCGGTCCTCATCCGTCAGTGGTATGCCGGACGCCATTTTTTCGACGTTCTCCGGCGAGTGAAGGTCGTCCCCTTCCTCAAGGTCCCAGCCAAGCTGGCCGGCCAGGATGCCCGCCACCGTGGACTTGCCCGATCCGGACACGCCCATGATGACGAGGACAGGCTGCTGGTCGTACCTGGCGGGTGCGGTGTCCTGGGACGTCATGGAATCACCACGGACAGAATCATCACCAGGCCGAAGCCGACGAGGGAGATCAGCGTTTCCATCACGGACCAGGTCTTGAACGTCTGGCCTACGGTAAGGCCGAAGAGTTCCTTGACCAGCCAGAACCCGGCGTCGTTGACGTGGGAGAGGAACAGCGAGCCTGCGCCGACTGCCAGGGCCAGGAGGCCGGCGTGTGCCGGCGAGAGGGACGTGGCCAAAGGGGCGACGATGCCGGCGGCAGTGACAGTTGCCACCGTGGCTGAACCCGTGGCCAGGCGCATCGCCACGGCGATGAGGAACCCAAGGACCAGCACCGAAATGTTCGCTCCGGTGGCCCATTTCGCCACGGCGTCGCCCACTCCGGCGCCGATCAGCGTCTGCTTGAACCCACCGCCCGCGCCGACGATGAGGATCACTGCGGCGATCGGTCCCACGGAGGCACCGATCTTGCCGCCGATCTTGTTGCCGGAGAACCCGACGGCGTAGCCGAAGGTCACCAGGGCCAGGAGCACTGCGAGGGTCATGGCGACCAGGGGTTCGCCGATGAAATCAAAGAAGACGCGTGCCGCGCTCGGGTTCTTTGCGTCCGGGGACACGATGTCCACGACGGCTTTGAGGAGCATGAGCACCACCGGGAAGACGATGGTCAGCAGGGTGATGAGGAAGGACGGCTGGCGTTTCGCGTCCGGGTCGGCTTGCGTATGTTCGGTGTCGATGCCACCTGCCTGCTTTGGGGCGTCCACGGGAACCCAGCGTGCGGCGTAGATCGCGAAGAGCGGTCCGCAGATGATGACGGTGGGGATCGCAATCAGGAGGCCGAGGGCCAGGGTGATGCCCAGCGGCGCATTCAGGCTGGAGATGGCAACCAGGGGGCCGGGGTGCGGCGGGACCAGTCCGTGGAGCACGGACAGGCCGGCAAGTGCCGGAATGGCGACGCGCATCAGTTTCCCACCGGAGCGCTGGGCCACCAGCACGATGACGGGCAACAGCAGCACCAAGCCGATTTCGAAGAACATTGGGAGGCCGATGATCACCGCGACCAGTGCCATGGCCCACGGCAGGAGCTTCGGGGAGACCTTGCCGAGCAAGGTGTCCACCACCCGGTTTGCTCCGCCGGAATCGGCCAGCAGTTTGCCCAGCATCGCGCCGAGGGCGATGAGCAGGCCCACTTCCTTGAGTGTGTTGCCCACGCCGTCTTCGAAGTTGCTGATGACCTTGTCGAAGCCGACGCCGGACGCCAGCCCGACAAAGGCGGAGCCGAGCACCAGTGACAGGAATGGATGAAGCTTGAATTTGACGATCAGCAGCACAATGAGGGCGATGCCGATCGCGGCGACCACCACAAGCTGGGTGTCGTGGCCGTTCCAGGGCTGCGCTGCCGCAGGAAGGAGAAGGGGTGTCATGGTTTTCCTTGGGTTGGGGTGGAGCCGGGAACTTTTTGTTTTTGACCGGTCCTCCAAATATGCTGTGGATCACGGTACACACTAAATACGATTTATGGAATCCGGGCGGCGCTGCCAGCACACTGGGGTGCCCCTGACCTAAGGGGGACCCTGCAATGTCTGATCAACCGGGGACCGCCCGACATATCAGCAGGCATTCTGCGATCGTCGAGCGGCTCGGCAGCGACATTACATCCGGCAAGCTGGCCACGGGCCTGGTGCTCCGCTCCGAAGATATGGAGCAACAGTACGAGGTCACCCGGTCAGTGCTCCGCGAAGGCCTGCGTGTGCTGGAAACACTGGGAATGGTGACCTCCCGGCGCAGCGTGGGCGTATCCATCCGCCCTCAAGCCGAGTGGAATGTTTTCGATCCACTCGTGGTCCGGTGGCGCCTCAACGGCTCTGGCAGGGCCGCCCAGCTTCGGTCGCTGACCGAGCTCCGCTCCGCCGTCGAACCGCTGGCCGCGAAACTGGCAGCCACGCGGATAGCTGCCGAGGACGCGCGCCAACTGCTGGAACTTGCCTCGGGACTTGAAATCACAGCCGAAGCAGGCGACCTGGCTGCCTTTCTTCCCCTGGACATCCAATTCCACGCCTTGATCCTTAAAGCATCGGGCAATGAGATGCTCCTCAACCTGGAATCGGCGATCGGAGAGGTCCTGACAGGGCGAACCCAGCACGGGCTGATGCCCGACCGGCCGGAACCCGAGCCGCTGCGCCTGCACCTCGAAGTCGCGAGGGCCGTTGTCGCCAGCGAGCCGGCCGCGGCATATGCGGCCATGCAACGCATTGTGGACATCGCCGGCCAGGAAATGGACGCGATTTTGGACAGCGGGTCGGACCCCAAGTAATCCACCGCGCTCATCGTTCGAAAGTCGTGTGGCTGCTAACCGGGACACCGATGCCGAAATCCGGACCAACGTGGAGACGAACTTCCTCGGCCCACTTTTCCTCGCCCGCGCCTCGCCCCAATCCTGTCAGCGAAGGAGAAATCCGCAATCATCGACATCCACTCCGCCTTGAGCTGGTACGCCGTGGCCGGCATCTACAGTGCCACCAAGGCAGCCCTCTGGTCCGCCACCAACTCGCTGCGCCTGGAGCTTGCCCCCAAAGGGGTACATGTGGCGGGCGTACATGTCGGCTATGTCGATACTGCGATGGCCGCGCATGCCACCGATCCCAAGATGGACCCGCCGGGTACTAGAGAAGCGGCTGCGCCGTGGTGACGGATCCAGCACGTCACCACGGCGCTTTCCTATTGCTCCTTGACATTAACATGAGTGTAGTCATAATTGATTGTAGTCACTGAATGCTTGCGGGTCGGGGCGAGGCCATCGTCGCAACCGGGGCCAGATACCAGGACATCAACCAAAAGGAGCATCGCGGAATGCGGGCATTCGTTATCGACAAGTACAAGGAACCACTGCGGGAAGCCGAGGTTGCAGAGCCCGCGGTCGGTGAACGGGACGTGCTCGTGCAGGTACAGGCTGCCGGCCTGAACCAGCTGGACGAGAAGATCCGCCTGGGTGAGTTCAAACAGATCCTTCCCTACAAGCTCCAGTTGATCCTCGGCAACGACGTAGCCGGCACCGTGCTGCGCGTCGGGGAAAAAGCGAACGGGTTCAAGCCCGGCGATGAGGTCTACGCCCGTCCCCACCAGGACCGCATCGGCACCTTTGCCGAACGTATTGCCATCGCCGAGGAAGACCTTGCGCTCAAGCCCGTATCTGCCAGCATGGAGGAGGCCGCTTCGCTGCCACTGGTAGCTCTTACGGCATGGCAGGCCCTCGTGGAGCAGGGCAATGTGCAGCCGGGACAGAAGGTTCTCATTCATGCCGGCGCCGGCGGGGTCGGTTCCATCGCCATCCAGCTCGCCAAGCATCTTGGCGCGACCGTTGCAACCACCGCCAGCAGCTCCAACGCCGGCTTCGTACGGGACCTCGGCGCTGACATCGTGATCGACTACCGCGCCCAGGACTTCGAGCAGCTCCTGAGCGGATACGATCTGGTACTCGACAGCCTCGGAGGGGAAAACCTGCAGAAATCACTGCGCATCCTCAAGCCCGGCGGGAAGGCGATCGGGATCGCCGGCCCACCCGATCCAGCCTTCGCCCGTAAGGCAGGCCTCAACCCTGCGCTGCGCCTGGCAGTCACCGGGCTCAGCAGCAAAATACGGAAGCAAGCCAGGAAGCTCGGCGTCAGCTATGAGTTCCTCTTCATGCGAGCCAGCGGCGACCAACTACGTCAGATCAGCACCCTCGTCGACGCCGGCGTGCTGCGCCCCATCGTCGGCAAAGTCTTCACCTTCGACCAGGCACCGGAGGCATTGCAATCACTGGCCGCAGGGGGCTTCCGGGGCAAAGCCGTGCTCACCGTCACCAACTGACCCATTGCCAGCCACTATTCACGCACAATCCAGGAGAACAACCGTCATGGACAACACCGATCCCCAGAACGAACCAGTGGTCACTTCGTACGCAAAAGCACCAGCCAAAACTGTCACCGCCGCAGGCGTTAGTTACGCCTACCGCGAGCTTGGGCCGAAAGGCGGCATCCCCGTCGTGTTCTTAGTGCACCTGGCAGCCACGCTTGATAACTGGGACCCCCGTATTATCGATCCCATCGCCCAGAACCGCCACGTCATAACCTTCGACCAGCCCGGCGTCGGCGCTTCCACCGGCCAAGTTCCCAACAGCATCGAAGCAATGGCCGAGGACGCCTACACCTTCATCAAGGCCCTCGGATTCGACACGATAGATGTATTCGCCTTCTCACTGGGCGGCATGGTCGCCCAGGACCTGGCCATCAAACATCCCAGCCTCGTCCGAAAACTCGTCCTGACCGGAACCGGCCCGCGCGGAGGCAAAGACATCGACAAAGTCCTCGGCACCACCTACTGGGACATCCTCCGGGCAACCCTGACCCGGTCCGACCCCAAGGAATTCCTCTTCTTCAACCGCAACCCCACCGGCAAGACCGCTGCGAAAGCGTTCATCAAACGCCTTCAGGAGCGAACCGAGAACCGTGACAAGCCGATCACAGCCCGCGCATTTCGAACCCAGCTGAAGGCAATCCAGAAGTACGGCCGCTCGGCCCCGTCAAACCTGTCCACCATCAGTCAGCCCACGCTCATCGCCAATGGCGATAACGACCGCATGGTGCCCTCCGTGCTCTCCGAAGAACTACATCGCCGCATCAAGGGATCCGAACTGATCATCTACCCCGACTCCGGCCACGGTGGCATCTTCCAGCACCACACCCGGCTCGCACCCGCCGTCGTCGAATTCCTCGCCCCCTGACCATCACGCCCGCAACAAGAAGGCACTCAGGGGAACCCCCCGACAACCGGACCGCAAGAAGAAAACTCTCACTCCCTCCGCTCCTTCATGCCATGGATTCAGAAGATGTGGCGTCGAAGCAGCACTAAGTATGTCAAGAGTGGCCGGATCCTCCCCCAACGCGAAAAGTAGCGGCGCCAACCGGAGGGCCTGATCACCGCACCTCCGTTATACTCAATACTGAGTTCAGTCAGTTTACGTCCAGAGGAAACCACATGCCTGCCACCTCCCAGCCGCTCGGACGGCGCGAGCGGAACAAGCAGGAGAAGCTGGACCGCATCACAGCAGCAGCCACCGAACTGTTCGCCGAACACGGGGTCGACGACGTCACCACCCAGCAAATCGCCGACAAAGCCGACATTGGCACCGGAACCCTATTCCTCTACGCCAAAACCAAGGGAGAACTCCTCCTCCTCGTTCAAAACGCCCACTACGCCGAAGCTCTTGAACGAGGCCGGGCTGATGCTGAAAGCATCCGGGATACCCTCGGTGCGGTGATGGCCGTGGTGCGGCCGATCGTGGAGTGCAACCGGATCCAGATTGATAACGGACGCTTCTACCTGCGGGAAATGGTCTTCGGCGACCCTACGGAGCCACACCACAGCGCTGCTCTCTCCATCGTTGGGCAAACCGAAGAGGCCATTGCCGCCATACTTGGCCGCGACGGGGTGAGCGATGCCGGCGATGCTGCGACGACGGCCCGCGTCGTCTCTGCGATCATGTTCGTCAGCATGGCGGCAAGCGTGAACGCCGGATTGGAACTTGAAGCACTGGTGCAGGACATCAAGACACAAGTCAGCCTGCTGCTAAACCGCTGACGGGTTAGGGGCTCCCACAGGCCAGGTCCCGACCTCCACCTAATCCCCAAACCCATCCAAGCCAACTAAAGCCAGATGAGTCTTCCCAGCTCGGCGGCGTGAATCTGACGACCTCTTAAAAGACCGCACCTCCCAAGCTGTGCGCGGTATTCCGCGCGCTGCTTTAGGAGGTGCAGTTGTTACCTCCTCTCGTTTAGACGGGTAGCGGCACTGGGCTGAAAGTATTGGCTGGTTTGGCCAGCCCAAAGTGCTCGCGGAGGGTCCGTCCTGAGTACTCGCGCCGGAAGAGTCCCCGGTCCTGCAGGATGGGAACGACATGGTCCACGAAGATGTCCAGTCCGGAGGGCAGGACGGGTGGCATGATGTTGAACCCGTCCGCGGCGCCGGCTTCGAACCATTCCTGGATCGTGTCGGCCACCTGGTCGGGGGTGCCGGCGAAGGTCCGGTGCCCGCGGCCGCCGCCGAGCCGCCCAATGAGCTGGCGTACAGTGAGGTGCTCCCTCCGGGCGAGGTTCACAATCAAGGTGTACCTGCTCTTGGCACCTTCGATCTGGTCCTCCGAGGGCAGCCCGGCCGGTAATTCGGCGTCCAGTTGCAGGGACTCGCCCGGAACCCGCAACACCCCTGCGAGCTGATTGCGGGCGTATTCAGGCAGGATGAGGTCATCGAGTTCCTGCTCAAGCCGGCGCGCTTCCTCTTGGGTTGAGGCGATGACCGGGACGATGCCGGGCAGGATCTTGATCGCTTCCGGATTCCGGCCGGCTTCTGATGTCCGCTGCTTCAAGTCTGAGTAGAAGGCCTGGGCGTCCCCGAGGGTTTGGTGTGCGGTGAAGACCGCTTCGGCGTAGCGGGCGGCGAAGTCCTTGCCGTTCTCCGAGGAGCCGGCCTGCACGATCACGGGGTGTCCTTGCCGGGATCGCGGGACGTCCAGGGCGCCCTCCACCTGGAAGTAACGGCCGACGTGCCCGGCCGGGTGCACCCGGGTGTTGTCCGCCCAGACGCCGGCTGCCTTGTCCGCTACGACGGCATCCTCGTCCCAGCTGTTCCAGAGCTTCTTGGCGACGTCCAGGAACTCCGCGGCCCGTTCGTAGCGCTCAGAGTGTGCAGGCTGGCCGGCCAGGGAGAAGTTCTTCGCCGCTGCGTCCCCGGCTGTGGTGACCACGTTCCATCCCGCCCTGCCACCGCTGATCTGGTCTACCGAAGCAAAGCGCCGCGCCAGGTTATACGGTTCGTTGTACGTTGTGGACGCGGTGGCAATGAGCCCGATCCGTTCCGTGACGGCGGCTATCGCCGCAAGCAGGACGGTCGGTTCCAGGCTCCCGTATGGCCGTTGGGTTACGTCGCCGTGCAACACCGGGGAGTCAGCGAAGAAGATGGAGTCCAGTTTCCCCCGTTCGGCGCTCTGCGCCAGCCGCTGGAAATGGGCCACATCGGTTCCCGCGTGGCTGTCGCTTTCCGGTAGCCGCCATGATGCCTCGTGGTGGCCGGTGCTCATCAGGAAGGCGTTGAGGTGAAGCTGCCTGCGCCCGGCGGTCATCGCTGTGCCCCGGTGAACGCGGACTCGTCAACGACGACGGTTTCGGAGTAGGAGGACGAGTCTCCCTTGATAGGTGTGCTGTGGCGCCCGTCCACACCCACGGGGATGTCGCCGGCAACGGTCACCCGGTTCAGTTGGCGGGGCTGGCCGTCGTAGTTGTCGGGGGCGTAGTGCTGGGTGATGCGGTTGTCGAAGAGGACAAGCTGGTCCGGTTCCCAGTTCACCCGGACCACGTTCTCCGGCCGGGTGATGTAGGCCTGGAGGAGCCGGAGGATGTCTTTGGATTCGGTGTTGGAGAGGCCCACGATCCTGAGCCGCTGGGCGAACCCGCCGATGAACAGGCCCCGCTCCCCCGTCAGTGGGTGGACGCGGACGACGGGGTGGGCGGTCTCGAAGAGGATGCGGGTGAATTCTTTGCGGCGTTCCTCGGCGCTGGCGTGTTCGAGGTTCTTGGGTACCGAGTAGTCGTAGTCGTTGGTGTGGATGGCCCAGAGCGTGTCCGCGAAATTACGGAGCTCGTCCGGCAGGTCCTGATAGGCCCCGGCGGATGACCCAATGAGGGTTTCCCCGCCGTAGGCAGGCAGGGTGATGCTGCGCAGGGTGGAGGCCTGGGGCGGGTTGACCACGAAGGTGACGTCGGTGTGCCAGTTGTTGGCGCTGCCGTTTTCGCTGTCCACCGGGAGGACGGCCGGTTTGCCGTCCACGGACGCCACGGTGGGGTGGGCGTTGGTGAGCGGGCCGAAGCGGCTGGCGAAGCGGACCTGCGCGTCGTCGTCGAGCACGTTTGCTTCCCGGAAGACGAGGGCCTTGTGCTTGTTCAAGGCGTCGCGGATCTGGGCGATGGTGGCGTCGCTTAGATCGGCGCTGAGGTCCAGTCCGCGGATTTCCGCGCCGATGCGGGAGCCGAGTTTGGTGAATTCGAGTTTGGTTTCAGTGATGGCGGCCATGATGGGTTCCTTTGCAGTTCAGTACGTTTGGTTCTGTGCGTTTGTGGTTCAGGGGATGGTGCTTGCGTGTATGGTCAGCCGTTTCCGGAGCCGACGGCGGTGCGCCAGCGGGAGAATCGGCGTTCGACCGCGACGAGCAGGTAGTTCACGGCCAGGCCGAGCAGTGAAACGGTCAGGATGCCGGCGTACATGTCGGGGATGAGGAAGCTGCTTTGTGAGTTGACGATGAGGTAGCCCAGGCCTGCCTTTGCCCCGACCATCTCGGCGGCGATGAGGACCAGGATTGATGAAGTGCCGGCCATTCGGATGCCGGTAAAGATCGTTGGGACTGCTGATGGAAGGATGACTTTCTGGAAGAGCGTGAAGTTCGACAGTCCGAGCGACCGGGCCGCCCGGATCAATAAGGGATCCACGGTCCTCACTCCGGCGATGGTGTTCAGGAGCACCGGGAAGAACGCGGCGTAGGCGACGATGCTGATCTTTGAGGTTTCGCCGATCCCGAGCAGCAGGGTGAACACAGGGAGCAGGGCCAGCGCGGCGGTATTCCGGAACACTTCAAGCAGGGGGTTCAGGAACCGGTCAAGGGCTCCGTACCAGGCCACCAGCAGGCCAAGTACGACGGCGGAAACCACGGCGATGCCGAATCCGCTCGCGGACCGGGTGAGGCTGGCGCCGAGGTGGTTCTGCAGCTGGCCTTTGGCGATCAATGAGCCCAGCGCGGCCAGGACATCGTGGAGTGGCGGCAGGAACACCCGGGTGGAGGCGGGGGCGAGGTAGAGCGGTCCGAATTCCCACAAGAGCAGGAACAGCAGGATCGCACCGGTCCTCCAGAGGGCCCGGCCGCCGCTGAGGGCTCCGCGTTTGATCCGGGAAAGACCGACGGCGGTGGCAGGGCTTCTGTGCCGGTCCGGTTCACCGGCTGCCGGCGCGGTTGCGGGGGCGTGGGCGGTGGGGTGTATGTCTGTGGTCAGGGTTGGGGCGCTCATTAGGCTGCCTTTCCGCGGAGAGGTTGCTGGGCTTCATCGGGGGCGGTGCCATCGGGGAGGATCTTCGCGTGACCGGCCTGCCGGGCCTTGAGGACTTCGTCGTGAAGGAGCGCCCAGACCTTGTGCCGGTGCTCCACGAACGCCGCGTCGGATCGGATGTCACGGTCGCCGGTCCGGTCTCCGAGGTTGATCGGGACGATTTCCTTGAGCCGTCCCGGGCGTGAGCTGAGCACGGCGACGCGCTGACCCAGGTAGACCGCTTCATCGATGCCGTGGGTGATGAAGATGATGGTTTTTCCGGTGGTACGCCAGATCCGCAGCAGTTCTTCCTGCAGCTGTTCGCGTGTCTGGGCGTCGAGGGCTGCGAACGGCTCGTCCATCAGCAAAACGTCCGGCTCGTAGGCGAGGCTTCTGGCGATGGCCACGCGCTGCTTCATGCCGCCGGAGAGTTCGTGCGGGTAGCGGTCTTCGAAGCCCGCGAGGCCCACAAGGTCAAGGTAGGTGCGCGCTTTCTCTGCGCGTTCCCTGCGGCTGAGCCGTTTACCGTCCTTTCCTGGGCCTTCCAGCCCGAAGGAGACGTTGGCCGCGGCCGTGCGCCAGGGAAACAATGCGTACTGCTGGAAGACGACGGCCCGGTCCTTGCCCGGCCCGGTGACCTCTTTGCCGTCCAGCAGGACCCTTCCGGTATCTGGCCGGGTCAGCCCGGCCAACAGGTCCAGGAGCGTGGTTTTCCCGGACCCGCTGGGACCCACCAATGTGAGGAATTCGCCGGCAGCGACGTCGAGGGTGATCCCGTCCAGGGCCGTCAGTGTCGAACCGGGCGGGGCGTCCTTGGTGGGCCTGACGGTGAAGGTCTTCCCGACGTTCTGCAGGCTGATTTTGGGTGCGGAACTCTGCGTCATGATGAGGCCTTCAGCAATCCGTTGTATTCGTTGGTGTAGTACTTGGACGGTGTGATGTCGCCGGTGACGATGCCGGTGTCCTTCAGCCAGTCTGACCAGCGGCTGAAGTCCTGGTCGGTGATGGCTCCCCTGTCCGGCACGCCAACGCTTTTCCAGTACTTCAACGTCGCGGTGCTTTCATTCCGCTGCCGCTTCTCGATGATGCTGGTAAAGCGGGCGGTGACCTCATCGCGCGGGGTGCTGCGTTCCCACTCAATGGCTTTGGCGACGCCGGTGGTGAAGATCTTCGTGGTCTCCGGGTTCTGCTGGATGAAGTCTTTCCGCAGGACGTACTGGCCGCCGGCAAACGTTCCGAACAGCTCAAAATCGCTGAAAAGGGAGCGAAGGCCGCCCTTGGCGACGGCGTTGTCCTGAAGCACCCCGCCCAGGACCCCGACGTCGACCTGGCCGCGGCGGATGGCTTCCTCGGTGTCGTTGGGGGGAACCACGACCAGCTGGACCTGTTTGATGTCGTCCTGGCTTAGACCGTTCTTCTTCAGGTAGCTGTTCAGGACTGCGTCCGAGTGTGCACCCAAGGTGTTGACGCCGACTTTCTTGCCGATCAAGTCACGCGGGGACCGGATCGGGCTGTCGTCCTTGACGTAGAAGCCGTTGAAAGTCTTCTCGTCCTCCCCGTAGTAGTTGATGACGGCCGTGACCGGTGCGCCGGCCTCGATGAGCTTGACGACGGCGCCGGAGAATGCGCCACCGAAGTCAGTGGCACCGGTCGCGGCCGATTGGATGCTGGCCGGGCCGCTGATGGTGTTTCCCACCCAGTTCAGCTTCACGCTGCCCAAGTAGCCGAGGTCCTCAGCGAGCTCGGGAAGGCTGACGCTGTTGGCTGCTCCTTCGTAGCGCAGTTCCGTGACTTCGGGCGCTCCGGAGCCGTTCTGAGCAGTTGCCGGTCCCCCACAGCCGGAGACTCCCAAGGAGACGGACATGGCCGCGGCCACGCCGAGGACGGAGAAGGTTCTTCGGGACATGTGCGGATTTTTCATAAAGGGACTTTCTGGGCTTCGGTGTGGATTCTGTTGGCCGGCGCTTCCTCCGGCCGGGCTGTGTCCACCATGAGAGCAGAGATGAAACGCGGGCAGAAGGGCGCTGTTCATGCTGGGAAACCGGGAGTAACGGCCAGCTCATGCGGCGTCGCCCGGAGAAACCTGGACGCTTACGGTCACGCTGCGACACGCAGGGCAATGCACTGAAACCTACTTACAAGTACGCGGTCTTTCGCCGTCAACTTTTGCCTTAAGCACCTGCCGCGGATGCGGTCCGAGGACGAAATGTGAAGCGGGCGCACGGCGGGCACACGCTTCATCGGCGCCGACCCGTTCGATTAATGGCGTTTCCGGGATGCAAAAAAAATTTCGACGGGAGCACGAAAGATTACATGCAAGCTTCCTGCTGATCGAGAGGTCTCACCCGTCACAGGATCGATCATCACCCTGAACGCTGTTTTCAGTATTCGTGATCCACATGGCCCGGTTTGTGGGAAAGACCCGGCCGCCTCGCTGGTCGGCGCATGAACCTGGGCGGTCCTCGCCGGCATGAAGGCTGGAGCCGATGATTACGTCACCAAGCCCCTGGATCCCTTTCTCCTGCATATCCGCCTCCTCGCCGCCCACAGGGTGACAGCCCTGCACGCCGACCTGGCTCAAGCCTTGGGTGCCGCAACCGTCGGCAACGAGAGGTTGGCTGCCTTTACCGGAAGGGTCAGCCATGACCTCCGTACCCCGTTGACCACAATTCATGGTTGAGGAACTTCTCGCATTCGCCTCCATCGGTGGTTCTTTGGAGAGAAGGCAACTTTCGCTGGCGAAGCTGGTGGAGGCGGTTACGGTTGACTTGAACCTCGGGTTACGGCAGGCGGGCGCGGTCATTGAGTGTGATGACTTTGTCTTCGAGGCTGACGAGGAACAGATGCGCACAGCGCTGCAAAACTTGATTCAGAACGCGGTCGCCTATGCCCGTTCCGGAGTTCGTCCGGTGATTCGTGTCCAGGGGCAGCGAACCGGTGCCGGAGTCGTGTTGTGCGTAGCGGATAACGGTAAGGGAATCGCCGCGGGAGACCGCGGCCGGGTAGTAGAACCGCTCGTGCGTCTGCACCGGGAGGGGGCCCGGCAGGATCCGGGTTGGGGTTGGCCACTTGTGCTCGCATCGCAGCAGCCCACGGGGGGCGGCTTGAAATTGCAGGGAACCAGGATGAAGGGACGAGCGTGAGCCTGTTTCTCGGGGACCAGATGGACGCGATGGGCCATCCCGGCTCCGGCTGAAACGCGGAATCCCAGGTTCACGATGCCCTCGGAATTGAGTTAAGAGGGATATATTTTGGGTGTGCGTCTCCGCCCGGGTCTTCGGGCGGCCCGGGTCTCAATTTCTTACGGGCAAGGGGCGCCCTATTGGGAGGGCTGCACGTGTCTCAGAGAGGTCTCCTTGAACCGCGACGGCCGGTTGGCGGAAGCATGGCCCGGCTGGCTGGGCTAATCGCTTCTGCCGCCGTGGTGCTGGCGGTTCTGGCATTGTATTTTGTTTGGAACAACGGAACCGCACCCGCGAGGGTCACGGGCGACTGCCTCATCCTGGCGGCCTCCCTGGTGGCCGGTACCAGCTGCAGCATGGCCGCACGTCGCGGTGAGAACGCACGGGCGTGGTCCTTCATGGCAGTGGCCTCGTTTACGTGGGCCGGGGGCCAGGCACTCTGGACCTACTTCGGCCTGACCAACAACAGCACTTACCCCTTTCCCTCGCCGGCCGACGGCTTGTTCCTCGCGTACTCCATCCCCGCCGCCGCGGCGCTTTTCAGCTTCAAGCGGCCGGCCGGCACCACAAAGGTGGGCTGGGTCAGGTCGGCACTCGATGCCTCGGTGATTGCCGGCTCCGTATTAGCGATCAGCTGGTACACGGCACTGGGGCCGGCTTTAAGCTCCGAAGGCGACATCCTGACCGTGCTCGTCAGCGTCGCCTACCCCGTCGTGGACGTGGTTATGTCATCCCTCGTGCTGGTCCTCGGAATGCGCCGGCAACCAGGCGAGCGCCTTCCGTGGTTATGCTTCGGCAGCGGCCTGCTCGCCCTCACCATCACCGACAGCACTTACGTCAGGCTGACGTTCGACGGCGTCACGGGCGTCACGGGTTCGCCCCTTGCGCTGGGATGGATCGGCGCCTTCCTCCTGATTGCGCTTGCACCGCTTCTCCCCTATGCGCAAAAACCGCAACCCGAGCGCAAGGCATTCGCACTTGCCCTGGAGCTGCTCCCCTACGCCCCCATCCTGGCGGCACTGGTTGTCGTTGCCGGCCCCCATGTACAGGAACTGGGTACCTTCCTGCTGGTAGTGGCCAGAACAACTGTGGTCCTCATCCTGATCCGGCAGGTGCTGATCGTCGTTCAGAACATCACTCTTGCCACCGGACTGGAGGAGGAAGTGGCCGTCCGTACTGCCGAGCTCGAGGGTTTGGGCGCCATTGTGAATTCCTCCACGGACGCCATCCTGAGCACCACCCCGGAGGGCGTCATCACCAGCTGGAATCCCGGAGCGGAGCGGCAATACGGTTACCCTGCCGAGGAAGCCATCGGCAAGGACGGACGAATCCTCCTGCCGCCGGGCGGCTCCGATGGGACCGAGGAGATATTCGAGCGGCTCCGGGAAAGCGGCGACGCGATGAACTTTGAAACCGAACACGTGAGGAAAGACGGGACGGTCATCCCGGTGTCAGTGACGGTCTCTCCGATCCAAAAAGACGGGAACCTTCGTGGGGTCGCAGTCATCGCCAGGGACATAACGCTCCGCCGGGCCGCTGAGGATGAGCTGAGGGCCGCGAGGGCTGCCGCTTTGGAGGCAAGCAGGCTCAAGTCCGAATTCCTGGCCACCATGAGCCATGAAATCCGTACGCCGATGAACGGCGTTGTGGGATTAACGGCACTTCTGCTCGAAACCTCTTTGGATGAAACACAGAAGCAATACGCCCACGGGGTCAAAGGCGCCGGCGATGCGCTGCTGGCCTTGATCAATGACATCCTGGATTTTTCCAAACTGGAGGCGGGCAAGGTGGAGCTGGACCTGCGCCCCTTCGATCCCCGCCTCCTGGTGGAAGAAGTCGCGGGGTTGCTGGCAGAGCCGGCACGAGCCAAGGGGTTGGAGCTCATCGCCTTTTGTGAGCCCAACGTTCCCGGCAGGCTGATCGGAGATTCAGGCAGGATCCGCCAGATCTTGCTGAATTTGGCCTCCAACGCGGTGAAGTTCACACCCAAAGGCGAAGTGGCCCTCCGAATAGGAACCGAAACACCGGAGACCGGGCCCGAATCCGCTGCCGGCGTCTATTTTGAAGTCCGGGATACAGGAATCGGTATCGCACCCACGCAACACGCCCGGTTGTTCGAATCGTTTTCGCAAGCCGACGCCTCCACCACCCGCCGCTATGGCGGCACGGGCCTGGGGCTGGCAATCTGCAGCCGCCTGACCGAAGCCATGAACGGTGAGATCGGGATGAGAAGCGTGCCCGGTGAAGGCAGTACTTTCTGGTTCCGTATCCCGTTGCCGGTGGCACCCGCGTCCACAGATCCCTTGCCGACCGCAGATGTCCTCACCGGTATGCGGGTACTGGTGGTTGACGACAACACCACCAACCGCCTGGTACTGGAATCACAGCTACGTGGCTGGCGGCTGCAACCAGACGCCGTGCCGGACGCTAAGACCGCACTCGCCCGGGCCCGGGAAGCGGCAGGGCGGGGAGCACCGTTCGATCTTGCGGTACTGGACCTTTGCATGCCGGAAATGAACGGCTTGGAACTGGCACGGGCCATCAAGGCTGACCCGGCCCTGAACCACATCGAACTGATCATGCTCACGTCAACCATGCAGGTCGAAGGATCAGCAATAGCCGAGGCCGGAGTCCGGGAATGGCTGATGAAACCTGTCCGCAGCTCTGAGTTCTACAACCGCCTGATCCGACTGATGTCCACCAGCGAAAAACGCCCGCCAGGTGAAAG
Organism: Pseudarthrobacter sp. YAF2; assembly: GCF_052113345.1. Taxonomy (NCBI): domain Bacteria; kingdom Bacillati; phylum Actinomycetota; class Actinomycetes; order Micrococcales; family Micrococcaceae; genus Pseudarthrobacter; species Pseudarthrobacter sp. YAF2. The sequence continues at coordinate 109,973 of NZ_JBFRDA010000006.1, forward strand.
TCTGACGAGCACGACCAGCGCGGCTGTGGCTGGGCGGTCAGTATCCGCACCCTCCTACACGGGTCTGGTCCGTGGACGGCTCCTGGTCGTCGAGGACAATGAAGTCAACCAGCTCGTGGCCCGGTCAACAGTGGCGAAGTTCGGCTATCTGGTGGATGTCGTCGGCAACGGCGCCGAAGCGGTGTCCGCCGTCGAAAAGACACGGTATGACGCCGTCCTGATGGACTGCCACATGCCGGTGATGGACGGGTTCGAAGCCACCCGGATCATCCGGAGCGAGAAAGGGAACAACCGGCTACCCATCATCGCCATGACGGCCGGTGCCCTCGACGGGGACCGGGAACGCTGCCTCGCTGCCGGCATGGACGATTACCTCGCCAAACCCGTCGACGCCTCTGAACTCGAAGCAGCCCTGTCCCGGTGGGTCCCTGATCAGACGGCAAGTTTCCTGCCCGGGCAACCCCTGGCCGTCACGGGCGGTGAACATCAGGGCCCCGGCGGCGAGCATTCTATCCGGGGGCTCGACAAGGGCCGGCTGGCCATTCTTCGTGATCTTGGACCTGCGGACGGTCTGGGCCTGCTGCCTGCGGCAGCAGAAGCTTTCCGAAACGACATCCCGGACCGGATTGCCGCCCTGCATCAAGCGATCAATGACAGCGACGGTCCGGCCCTGGCGCAGGCGTCCCACGCACTCAGGGGTGCCGCGGCCAACATCGGCGCCACCACCGCCGCAGCCCTGTGCGGCGAGCTGGAAGCCATTGGGCGGACCGGAAAGCAGGACGATGCCCTGCACCTTGTCAGTCGATTGGAAGCGGCGCTTACGCAAGTAGATATCGAACTCGATCAGGCCCTGGGCAGTGCGCCGTGATGGTCCTGGTGGCAGACGATGATCCTGGCTCGCTCCTGGTAGCAAAGGCAGCGGTTGAACGCTCAGGTCATGATTGCCTCACGGCGGGAAACGGCGACGAAGCGTGGGCCATGTATCTGGAGCACCAGCCGGACGTGGTGGTCACGGACTGGATGATGCCCGGCCTGGACGGCCTGGCATTATGCCGCGCCATTCGAGCGCGCGCCGCCGATTTGTACACCTATATCGTCCTGCTTACCTCGCAAGGGTCCCGTAACGACGTCCTCGCCGGGCTTGAGGCGGGGGCAGACGACTATGTCACCAAGCCGCTGGACCCTTTCGTCCTGCATGCCCGGCTGCTGGTTGCAAGGCGGGTCACCACATTGCACGCTGACTTGGCGCACTATCGTAAGGTGCTCTCTCAGCAGGCCCGGACCGATCCTCTGACGGGTCTGAACAACAGGTTGAAGCTTAATGAAGACCTGGAACAGTTGCACGCCCGCAGCCAGCGTTACCAGGAGGAGTATTGCCTGGCTATGTGCGACGTGGACAATTTCAAAAGCTACAACGACATTTACGGGCATCAGGCAGGCGACCTGGCGCTGCGGGCCGTGGGCGCTGTTCTTGCCAAAGCGGCACGCAGCAGTGATGGGGTGTACCGGTACGGCGGCGAGGAATTCCTGCTGGTCCTCCCGAAGCAGTCACAACAGGGTGCCAAAGACATGCTGAAACGAGCATTGCACGCGGTCCGGACGCTGGACATCATCCACTCGGGGGCTCCGACGGGTCACCTGACAATCAGCGCAGGTATTTCGGCATTCACCCCCGGGCTTCACGCTGAGGCCGACAGCGTTTTGGGTGAGGCCGACGCCGCTCTCTACGCCGCCAAATCAGCTGGCCGGAACCGGGTGGAGCTGGCTCCGGAAAGGCGGGGCTGAGCAGCAGTTGGGGCTCAGCCAACACCGACCTTGGAAAGGATGCCGTCACCTTTGGTTCGCATCGACGCCGGACGGGAAGCGATGCGCGCGGCCGACGAAGTGATCGCCGACGTCGAACGCAGCATTACCGAAGGCCTTGGAGCGGATGCGCCCGCGCACCTGCGGGCCCTACTCGACCACCTGAGTGAGTCAGCGGACCGGGTCGGCGCGCCACGACACCCCGCCACCACGCCCACGGTTTCGTCCGTGCCCACTGGATCGGCCGCCGCGTCGACGCCCAGGCCAGCGTGGCCCTCGCCCCGGTACGCCCAGTCGGTTTAGGTGGCTGGTGCCACAACGTCCTCCAGCACTGACCTGTCAAAGAAACGGATCTCGCCCGTTTCCTCGAAGAACACCGGAACTACTGACGTGCTCAGGTCTTTGGACGTCTCGTAGACTTCAGGCGCACCCCCATGTTTTCTGGCAATTGTTCCAACCAGCTCGGTACCGCGAACCCGAACAGTTCGATATTTGTAGCTCATCGTGACCCCTTCGTCGGCTACGGCACACCCTACTCCTTGAGACTGTCGCTTCGGGAGGTTTGCTCCTACGGCGCCAACGCCATTGGTGGCGTGGGGGCAGAACCCTGGGTCCGCCCCTTTTAAGGCCAATTGGGCGCATGATTAGCCCATGCGCAGGAACATTTGGTGCTTGACGGCCGCTATCGTCACCACGCTCATCTTTGGGAGCGTGTACGTGGCGTTCCAACAAATCGGCCGGCACACGGCAAACATGGCACCAGCCGCTGCTGCCGCAGCCCAGCTCCAGCACATGGGATCCGACGTCATGGCCGGGCCCCGGTTGGAACTGACACCGGACAGCGGGATCTTCCTCATTGTCTACGACGCTGGCGATGTCCCAATTTCCACTACCGTTACCCTGCATGGCACTGTCCCTTCCGTCCCCGACGGTGTGCTCCAAACCGCGAGGTCCCTTGGTACTGACACCGTGACCTGGCAGCCAGAGCCGAACCTGCGGATGGCCATCGTCGCGAAGGAAGCGGCGGGCAAGGTCGTCGTCGCAGGGCAGTCCCTGGCACCCTTCGAAGCCACCGACAGAATGACCATGTCCTTCCTGGCACTGGGCTGGCTCGGCAGCCTGCTCGTCATCACCGGCGCCTGCGCTGCCCGTACCCTTAATATCCAGGGACACCTCAGAGCCTGACACGAGTTAGGTATGCTAAGCCGAAAGGCAGGTGATGGATCGGTATGGCCATACGTAAAGCGACGGCACTGGACGTGGCACGGCGGGCAGGGGTGTCCCGCAGTGCAGTGTCACTGGTACTAAACGGCAGGGCAAACGGCAACGTCACCGCTGAACGCCAGGAGCGGGTTCTCCGCGCCGCGGCGGAGCTAAATTACACGCCCAACTCCGTTGCCCTCAGCCTGCGCAACCAGCAGACATCGACGATCGGCGTCATCACGGATGACATCGTCACCAGCCCCTTCGCCGGCCGGCTGATCAGCGGCGCCTCACGCACGGCCTTGGCGCGCGGATACATGGTCCTGGTGGTCGACACAGAACATGACGCGGCCCGCGATGGCGCTGCGGCGCAGCAACTCGTGCACCGGCAGGTCGACGGAATCATGTACGCCACCGGCAGCCTGCGTGAAATTACCGCCCCGCCGGCCATGCTCACCCTGCCAGCCATTCTGGCCAATTGCGCTGATGCCGGCTCGCAGCTCCAGTCGGTAATACCGGCAGAGGTCGACGGCGGACGAGCGGCAGCACAGCTGCTGATTGACCTGGGCCATCGCCGCATCACCCTGTTGACCGGAACTCTCAGCTCCCCCGCCGCCCCGCAGCGTGAACAGGGTTACCGTGAGGCCATGGCCAAAGCGGGGCTGGGCCTCGAACAACAGCATGTCCATGCGACCGGATGGGACATCGATGACGGCTACCGGGCCGCTTCCTCCGTTCTGGGTGGCAGAGACCGGCCGACAGCGATCATTTGCTCCAACGACAGGGTTGCCACCGGTGTTTTGCTGTATGCCGCGGCCTCGGGACTGCGCGTACCGGAGGATCTGTCGGTGGTGGGCTACGACGACCAGCAGAACCTGGCCGCCAACCTTGTTCCCGCCCTCACGACGGTGGCACTTCCGCACGCCGAAATCGGAGCAGCGGCCATGTCCCTGCTGTTGGACGCGGTCGAAGGAAAAGTCCCGGCAGCTGAGGATTTGGAAGCAGGAACTCTCTACATGCCCTGCCGGATCATTCCGCGCGCGTCCACTGCAGCGGTTCCGGCCGGCTAACCTGGCGGACAGTTTCCTCAACGCCTGGCCGAAACATTATGACAGGGACGTCCTATCCCTGCCCCCGGCGGGAGCACGCCGTCCGCGTATGGCCAGGCAGTTCGCGCTCGTGATTCAACCTCACTGAACCACCAGCAAAAGTTCCTGCTTGACACGTGTTAGGTGCGCTACTTACTCTACTTAACACGTGTTAGGAGAAGCCGACAATGACGTCTGAAAAGACACCGGGGAAAGCAAACCCCTCGTATGCGCCGCGGTCCGGCAGCGGGCTTTCACAGCTCACGCGGCGGTCCCTGCTGGGCCTGACCGGCCTGGCCGTCGCGGGAGCCACGGTGGGCGCCTGGCCCCGACTGACCGGAAGCGACATTCCAGGCCGCGGGAGTAAAGCCCTGAACATCGCCATCCTTGGAACGGCCGCCGACGCGGCGGCCCGCCAGGGTCTGGTTCAGGCGTTTACTGCCGCCCACCCTGATATTCCGGTCCGCTTGCAGGCGATCCAGGGCGCGGACTGGAAGGACTTTTTTTCCAAGATCCTCACCATGGCCGCCGCCGGAACACCGCCGGACGTCGTCTACGTAGCCACTGAGGGCGCCCAACTGTTCGCCGACAAGCTCGCCGAACCGCTGGATGATTATGTCCGCCGGGACGCAGCGGACATGAGGGATTACTTCGACGACGTTCATCCGAGCCTGCTGGAAGCCTTCATGTACCAAGGCAACCTCTACCAGCTTCCGCTGGACTGGAACGCGGCGAACATGTATTTGAACACCACCACCTTCGCCCAGGCCGGGCTCGACCGGCCCAGGGAAGACTGGACCCAGGACGACTTCAGCGCCATCCTCCGTGCGTTGCGGAAAGCACGCCCAGCCGATTTCACCCCCTACTACTGGACCAACCGCCTTTTCGGTGGAGTAGTGCCATGGCTATACGCCAACAACACCAGCTTCCTGACCGAAACCAAGGCACCCGGCGGGGACTGGCTTTGGGACCGTTTCTACCCGACCGACCCAGCCCGGGCCACCCGCGGCGGCGGCTACCAGTGGCTCTCGCCCAACGCCGAGGATGGGCGCGTCATCGAGACCTTCGACTACCTGCGCGAACTCGTTGCCGAAGGACTGGGCGTCCGTCCTGAAGCCGGGGGCGGCAACGCCTTAGTTGGACTGTTCGGCAACAACCGCATCGGCACCACGCCGGCCGGCGGTTACTGGGCGCAGGGCCTGCACGACGCCGGCATGACCGCCGACCAGTTCGATGTGCAGTTCTTCCCCCGCTGGCGCAGCCAGCGGCATCAGTTCGGTGCCGCCGGCTATGCGATCATGCGCACGGCCAAGGACAAGGACGCCGCCTGGGAATGGGTTAAGTTCTGCTCCAGCCGCGAAGCAATGCAGCTGGCCATTCCCAAACCAAACACCACCCCCACCCGCCGCTCGATGGTCAATGAGTCCTTTTACGCGGCCACCGGACCCAAGCATTGGAAAGTCTTCTACGACACCCTCGACAGGTTCCCCACCTCCGGCCCCATCCCCGCTCCGCCGCAGCAGGCCGCCGTCGAAACTGCCCTGATGAAAAACGTTTCCACTGCCGTCAGCGGCAGTTCCGCTGATGTGCGGGCCGCGATGGGCACCCTGCAGCGGGATCTCGAACTGGCCCTCAGGAGTAACTCATGACCACCACTGCCGCCGCTCCACGCCGAACGTCGCAACCAGCGGCCGCCCGCCGACCCTTGATTGAGCGGTGGCTGGCCACGATCTTCCTTGCTCCCACGGTACTCGGGATGGCCCTGTTCACCTTCCTGCCGATCATCGGCTCGCTGGTCCTGGCCTTCTTCCGCTGGGACATCATTTCTGCACCCCAGTTCGTCGGTTTCGCCAACTTCGCCTCCTTGGCACAGGACCCCACCGTTCGGGTGTCGTTCCTGAACACCATCGTGTTCGTCGTCGTAGCAGTCACGCTTCAACTCGGCATCGCGCTTGGCCTGGCTTCCATGCTGCAGGCCAGGATGCCGTCCTGGCTCAGGGTGTTCCTGCGGTCCACCTTCTTCTTTCCCCTGGTGCTGTCGGCCGCGTCAGTGTCCATTTTCATGCGGTACATGTTCAACGAAAAGTTCGGCGTGGTGAACTGGCTCCTGTCGCTCATCGGCATTCCCGCAGTCCCGTGGCTGACCAGTCCCGTGGCCTCCGCCGCCGTCGTCGTCCTGGTCTACGTCTGGCAGAACTTCGGGTTCTCCTTCCTCCTCTTCCTCGGCGCCCTGACCAACATTCCCAAGGAACTGCACGAAGCCGCCAACCTGGACGGCGCCACAGGCTGGAAGCAGTTCAGCAATGTCACCCTTCCGCTGATCAGCCCCACCGTGCTGGTCGCCTCCGTGATGGCCATCATCAGTGCCCTGCAGGTCTTTGACCAGCCCTACGTCCTGACCAACGGAGGTCCCGGCGATTCCACCCGCACCGCCGTCATGGTCATCTTTGAATCTGCCTTCCAGCAACTGGAGTTCGGCGAAGCCTCGGCCATAGGCCTGGTACTGACCGTGCTGATCCTTGCCGTCACCGCCCTGCAATTCCGCCTCAGCCGCCGCTTCGTCTTCTACCAGTGAGGTCCCTCATGTCCAGCCAGACCCTGCACACCGGGACCAACGAGCACCCGGGTTCCACCACCGGCACACCGGCCACCCGCAAGCCCTACCGCCACCGCCGCCTGCCCGCTGCCGGAACCGTCGGCAGGTACACGGCCCTGGCCGTGGCAGCCGCGCTGACCCTCGGCCCTGTCTTGTGGACCCTTTCCACCTCCCTGCGGACGCCGTCGGAATCCTTCAACCTGCCGCCGTCCTTCCTGCCCATCAACCCGGACTTCACCGCTTACCAGGAGGTGTTCAAACAGATCAACGTGGGCCTCCTGGTCCTGAACAGCGCCTTGGTGACCGGACTGATCGCACTTGGCCAGATGGCTTCCGCCACCCTGGCCGGCTACGCCTTCGCCCGTCTGGACTTCCGCGGCAAGAACGCCATCTTCTCACTGGTGCTGGCCACCATGATGGTCCCGGTTCAGGTCACGATCGTCCCGGTGTTTATGCTCATTCGAGGGATGGGCCTGTCCGATACCCTGCTGGCCCTGATCCTGCCGGCCATTCCCACCGCCTTCGGCACCTTCCTGATGCGCCAATACTTCCTGGGCCTGCCAAACGACTTCGCAGAAGCGGCCTCCCTGGACGGCGCCGGACCATGGCGGATCTTCCGTTCCGTCTACGTTCCATTGGCGGTCCCTGGCATGGCAATCGTCGGGATCCTTGCCTTCAACTTCCACTGGAACGAGTTCTTCCGGCCACTGATCCTCACCATCAGCGAACAGAACTTCACCCTCCCCCTCGGCCTGGTCACACTCCAGGGCAACCTTGGCACCGGAAGCATTTCGGTGGTCCTCGCCGGCGTGATCCTATCCATGCTGCCCGCACTGGTCGTCTTTATCTTCGGCCAACGCACCCTCCGCGAAGGCCTCACGGCCGGCGCGAGCAAATAACTCAAACTCTGAAAAGGACCCTTGTGGAGACACTTACTTCGACTCATACGGCCGGCACAGCAGGCAGCTACCGCCCTGCCTTGCACTACACCGCGAAAGACACCTGGCTCAACGACCCCAACGGCCTGATTTTTCATGACGGCCTCTACCACCTCTACTACCAGAACAACCCGCTGGGAAACACGTGGGGAAACATGTCGTGGGGTCACGCCACCTCGACCGACCTGCAGACCTGGACCGAACACCCGGTCGCCATTGCCTGTGACGAGGATGAAGACATTTTTTCCGGCAGCATCGTCTACGACCGTCACAACACCAGCGGTTTCGGCAGCGGGTCCGTCGCCCCGCTCGTGGCGATCTACACGAGTGCCTTCAAAACGGGTTCACTGCACGAGGGCGTCCAGGCCCAGTCATTGGCCTACAGCCTGGACGGGGGCTACACCTGGACGAAATACGCAGGCAACCCCGTACTGAGCCGCGGGTCCGCCGAGTTCCGCGACCCCAAGGTCTTCAGGTACGACGGCGACGCGGGCAGCTACTGGGTGATGGTCGCCGTCGAAGCCAAAGACTTCCAAGTGGTCCTCTACAAATCCGACGACCTGAAAAGCTGGGAACTCCTGAGCACTTTTGGCCCTGCAAACGCCACCGGTGGCGTTTGGGAATGCCCCGACCTGTTTCCGCTGCCCGTGGACGGCGATCCGGCAAACCTAAAGTGGGTCCTCACCGTCAACCTCAACCCCGGCGGGCCCAACAAGGGCTCAGCCGGCCAGTACTTTATCGGCGACTTTGACGGGGCCGCATTCACCTCCACGAGCACCGTAACCGAAGGCCTTCAGGACCCTGACCGGCTCGGGGACTACCGATGGCTGGACTGGGGACGGGACTATTACGCCGCCGTCTCCTTCAGCGACGCCCCGGACAACCGCCGGCTCATGATCGCCTGGATGAACAATTGGGAATACGCCAACAGCATCCCCACCACACCATGGCGCAGCCCCATGAGCCTCCCCCGGGAAATTTCACTCCAGACAAACGACGGAAAGTTGTGCCTGGTCCAGCAGCCCGCGAATGACCGGACTACCTTGGCGGGCTCGGAGTCGTTCTGCCTTTCCGGAACCACCATCGACGACGACGTGCGGTTTCTTGATGGCGCGGAAGGCACGGTCCAGCGCATCGACGTGAGCTTCGCACCCGGGAGCGCAGAGCAATTCGGCCTCATCCTGCGTGGTGACGGCGCGAAGGGAACCCGCGTGGGCATCCGGCCGCACCAAGCCACATTGTTCGTGGATCGCCGGGAATCCGGGCGGACAGATTTCCACCCCTCCTTCCCCTCGATCGATACCGCTCCCGTCCGGGGAAAGCAAGGCTCCTACGACCTCACCATCTTCGTGGACCGCTGCTCTGTTGAAGTGTTCGCCCAAGACGGCCAGGTCACCATGACCGAACTGATCTTCCCTGCCGAAACAAGCACCAGCCTCGCCGTCTACGCCGTCGGCGGTGCTGCAACCATCAGCAGCCTCCAGGTCACGCAGCTCGCGTAGCGCGGCACCACAGCAAGGAACAACAAAAAATGGATAACAACCGCAAACCATACCCTCCGCGGCAGGTGTTGGACGTCGTCGTTGTCGGGGAAGCCCTGACCGACGTCGTCACCACCCCGGAGGGGACGCATGAGTATCCCGGCGGGTCGCCGGCCAATGTCGCCTACGGCCTGGCCCGTCTTGGAGTCAGCACGGGGCTGCTCACTTCCATGGGCGCTGACCGCCGTGGTGATGCACTCGAAGAGCACCTCACCGGCGCCGGCGTGATGATCCTGCCCGGCGCCCGGTCGTTGGGGAGAACGTCGACGGCGACCGCCACCATCGCCCGCGACGGCTCGGCGGACTACGCTTTCGACGTAACGTGGGACGTGGAACCCCTGGATCCTGCACTTCCTCCGCCGAAGGTGGTCCACACCGGTTCGATCGCGAGTTTCCTCATACCGGGCGCCGGTAGGGTCAAAGCCATCCTCCAGGAACTCCGCAGCGAGTGCACCATCACCTACGACCCCAACATCAGGCCGGCCCTGCTGGGAACCCATGCGGAAGCACGGCGGACGTTCGAGGAACTGGTGCACCTCAGCACTGTCGTCAAACTCAGCGACGAGGACGCCGAATGGCTGTACCCGGAAAAGGCCCTGGAGGACACCGCGACATACATCCTGAATCTGGGAGCGGAGCTGGCTGTCATCACCAGGGGCTCATCAGGATCATTGCTCGCAACGCCCGCCTCGTCCCTCACCATTCCTGCAGTAAAGACCCCTGTGGTTGACACCATCGGGGCCGGCGACTCCTACATGTCAGCCCTGATCCTGGGACTCCTCACCCGGGCAACCGCTGGCTTCGCGCCCTCGATCCTTGACCAGCTCGGACACACAGCGGCCGCTGCGGCCGCGATCACCGTATCCAGGGCCGGTGCCCGGCCGCCCACTGAAGAGGAACTCCGCGCAAAGCTTCAGCATCAGCCCCAACTGCATTCCTACTCGTAGCAACTGGCACTCCCCGCCAAGAACCTGCCTTGGCCGCGCCGCCCATGGGTCACCGCGGCCGCCGGCCTAAACCCGCTCCGGGAAAGACTCGACCTTTGCAGGGTCGCGCTCCACGACATCGCCAAGAGCATCGTCGATCAGTTCAAGCGTTTCGGGTTCCAGGACCAATTCGGCAGCTTTGACTGTTTCGTCGAGCTGTTCGGGGCGGCTGGCGCCGACAATCGCTGCGGAAACGTTTGCGTTGGCCAACACCCAGGCTACGGCCAAGGTGGCTAATGGCACGCCCAGCTCCTGGGCTATCGGCTTGAGCTTTTCAACCCGTTCCAGCACCTCCGGCTGCAGGAACCTGTGCTCGGTCTTCAATCCGCCGTCTTCGTCGCTGAAACGGCTGCCGGCCGGCGCTGTGGAAGCACCGTATTTGCCGCTCAACACCCCTTGGGCCAGCGGTGACCAGCAGACTTGCGTAATCCCCAGTTCGTCACAGACCGGCACTACCTCGGACTCGATCACACGCCACAGCATGTTGTACTGCGGTTGGCTCGACACCAGCCGGATGCCCAGTTCGGCCGCCAGCGCTGCGCCGGCCCGGATCTCTTCCACGGTCCATTCGGACACGCCGATGTAGTGGGCTTTGCCGGCACGGACGATGTCAGCGAAGGCCCCCATGGTTTCCTCCAGCGGGGTTTCGTAGTCGTAGCGATGAGCCTGGTAAACGTCCACGTAATCCATCTGCAGACGCCTCAGCGAACCGTTGATCGATTCCATCACGTGCTTACGGGACAGCCCGCGGTCGTTCTTGCCCGGCCCGGTGGGGAAGAACGCCTTGGTCATGATTTCCAGGCCTTCGCGGCGGACTCCCTTCAGGGCCTCACCGAGCATGGATTCGGCCTTGGTGCCGGCATAGGCGTCCGCGGTATCAAAAGTGGTGATGCCCAGATCCAGCGCCTTGCGGACGCATTCCGTGGCGAGGTCCTGCTCCACGGTTTCGCCATGCGTAGCCCAGTTGCCCAGTGCTATGGCGCTAACGTACATGCCGCTGGTGCCGAGTTTGCGGTATTGCATGAAGTTTCCTTTCAAGGGGTGCCGGGGTGTCCGGCGGAAGGGGGAGAATCCGGGGTGCTGGCAGATAAGCGCAGTGCACGGGGAGGTGCAGTGGTCTCCCGCACAACCAGGCGCGCAGGACGCACGAGGGCAGCAGGGGGCCCTCCCTTCAGGATGTCCAGGAGGATCCGGGCGGCGTCCTGTCCTTGTTCGGCTACTTCATGGTCCATGGTTGTCAGGTCCACGACGTCACAGAGCTCATGATTGTCGAACCCCAGCACGGAGAAATCCCGGGGAACATCCAAGCCAGCCTTCCGGAGGACTTTGAGTGCACCGAAGGCCATCTCATCGGAGGCAACAAAAGCTGCCGTGGGGACCTGGTCCGTGACCAGCAGCCGCGACATGGCGAGGGCGCCCCCGGCCACACTGTTCTCATCAAACTGTTCAAGCGTCCTGTCCTGGGGCAGCCCGGCCGTGGAGAGGGCCTCCCGGTAGCCCATGAGCCGCTGCAAGGGAGGGACACCGCCGAGGTTGCTGCCGTCGTCATCACGGATGCCGATGAATGCGATCCGTTCGTGGCCCAGATTTAGCAAGTGCCTCACGGCAGCCCGCCCGGCGCTGACGTTGTCCACTGATACTGATCCGATGCCCTGCGCTTCCGCACCAAGCAACGCCACTGCCTGGCCTTGGGAAGCGAGCGATTCCAGCTCGCCCTTGGTGGGCTGCAGCGCGATGATGATGACCCCGTCAGTCCGGCCATGCAGATGCGCACCGCCGAAGAACCGCTCCCGCTGGGCAAGGGTGGCCAGCTCAAAAAGGAGCACGTCAAACCCGGCTTCCCGGAGCGTATGCGCTGCTTCGCCGATGACCTTTCCGAAAAACCACTTCGCCAGGACCGGCACCACAATGCCGACGGTCTGCGTCCGGCCCGTCGCGAGCCGCGAAGCAGCAGGAGACGCCGAATAGCCCAGTTCGCGCGCCAGGTCCTGCACGCGCTTGCGGGTCGCCGCCGATACGCCCGGAATGTCACGAAGGGCCCGAGAGACCGTCGATACCGAGACACCTGCCATCTCAGCGACCAATTCCACGCTAGCTGTCATGCGCCCATGCTAGGTCGATGGTGGCGTTGAACGCAAGCGCTTGCAGAACCTCTCGCCATCCGGTCCTCGCCGGCAAGGAAGGCCTCCATCCGGCACAGGCTGTGTCAATGAAGGCGATGGCGGTGAAGTTCGCAAGGTGCCCCTTGACACCATTCCAGTAACGCGCGTAATCTCTATCACACGCAGCGAGTAACGCGCGTTACTTATCCTGGCAGCATCACCCCCACAACGGAGCATTCAATGGCGAAGACCACTACCTCGAATCATGCGGCCGCTGCGCGGCAGCGGGGTGTCACCATGAACGATGTTGCCAAGCACGCCGGCGTTTCCCGGACCGCGGTTTCGTTCGTCCTGAGTAACCGCGCGAATGCCAGCATCTCCGAGGAAACCCGCGCCCGGATCAACGAAGCTGTTCAGGCCTTGGGCTACCGCCCTAATGCCGGAGCACGTGCACTGGCATCCCAGCGCAGTGACTGGTATGGCATCGTCACCGAGATCGTCACGGCACCGTTCGCCGTCGACATCATCAAGGGTGCACAAGACCAGGCCTGGCTGGACCGCAAGTTCCTGCTCATCGCACCCTCCGACCAGGCCGATGCCGTAGGACCCAACCAGGGATTGGAAGACGCCGCGACCGAGAAGCTGCTGGAGCAGCGCGTGGAAGGACTTCTCTACGCGGCCACGTTCCACCGTGGCGTGCACGTGCCGGAAAGCACCAAGGAAGTACCCACCGTCCTGATCAACTGCTTCGACGCCGACGGCAAGCTGCCCTCGATCGTCCCGGACGAACGTGCCGGGGGCCGTGTCGCCGTCGAACGTTTGCTCCAGGCCGGCCACAGCAGGATCGGAGTCATCAACCTGGATCCGGACATTCCCGCAGCAATCGGGCGTTTGGCGGGTGCACGCGAAGCACTCGCCAAAGCCGGACTGGAGCTGGACCCCGAGCTCGTGGTGTCTGGATATGCAACGGCGGACGGCGGGTATGAGGCCGCGTGCCGCATCCTGGACCGCTACCCACAGGAGGACAGGCCAACCGCGCTGTTCTGCCTGAACGACCGCATGGCGATGGGCGCTTACGACGCCATCAAGGAACGGGGCCTGACCATCCCCGGAGACATCGCCGTGATCGGCTTCGACAACCAGGAACTGATTGCGGCCTACCTCAGGCCCAAGCTGACCACAGTTGCGTTGCCATTCGAAAAAATGGGCGCCCTGGGAGTCCAGACGCTCGCAGCCCTGACAGCAGGACAGCCGATAATTGCCGACCAGCAATTAGTCGACTGTCCGCTGCTAGAACGCTCTTCGGTCTGACCGCGAAATCAATAGCGAAGAGCAACCCCTCCCCCACCCCTTCACCTTGCTGATGAAGATAGGAAAGAGATACCCATCATGACACAACCCCGATTCCTGAGGTCTGCCCGCATCACCGCGGCCGGCCTGGCGGTAGGCGCACTGATGCTGACCGGCTGCTCGGCCACCGTCAACAAATCAGGCACAAGCTCCTCGACTTCGGACAACACGAACGCCATGCTCACCATCCCGCGGGAAGACATGAGCACGTTCGACCGCAACTTCAATCCCTTTGCACCCGCGGTGAATCCCATGGTCAACCAGGCGATCTACGAACCCCTTTTGGTCTTCAACCCGGCCAAGGGAGACACGACGCCGTGGCTCGCCACCGAATGGAAGACTGCTGCTGACGGCAAATCCATCACCTTCACCCTGCGCGACGGCGTGAAGTGGTCCGATGGCAAGCCACTCGTGGCCGACGACGTCGCCTACACGTTCGAGCTGCAGAAGAAGCTCAAGGGCGGCTACGAGTACCTCGTCGGCGCCACCGCCGAAGGAACCAACAAGGTGACCTTCACCTTCAACAAGCCTTGGTCTCCGGCGCTCTACGAGGTGGGCCAGCTACCCATTCTGCCCAAGCACATCTGGTCTGCGATCGCCGACCCGGCCAAGGACGCCAACGCCACGCCCGTGGGAACAGGACCTTACACCGAGGTCGATTCCTTCCAGGCTCAGTCCTACACACTCAAGAAAAACCCCAACTACTGGCAGCCGGAAAAACAGAAGATTGCTGGCATCAAGATGCTTGCAATGTCCGGCAACGACGCAGCCAATCTGGCCAGCGTCAACGGGGATGTCGACTGGTCCACCCAGTTCATCCCCAACATCGAGAAGACCTTTATCTCCAAAGATAAAGAGCACCGCCACTACTGGTTCCCGCCCACGGGTGCCATGATCAATTGGCAGCTCAACACCACCAAGGCTCCGTTTAACGACCCAAAGGTGCGCAAGGCGCTCAGTATGGCCGTGGACCGCGACCAGGTGACCAAGATCGGGATGAGCGGCTACGCCCAGCAGGCCGACTGCACCGGCCTTTCCGGTAACTACGAGAAGTGGAAGAACCCGGCCGTCAAGGACAACTGCAGCTGGACCAAGCTCAATGTGGACGAAGCCAACAAAGTCCTGGACGAAGCAGGCTACCCCAAGGGGGCCGACGGCAAGCGCACCTTGAAGGATGGAACGCCTTTCGAGTTCAAGATCTCCGTGGGCGCCAGCTCCTCCGACTGGCTGTCTGTGGCCAACGTGATCTCACAGAACCTCCAAGCAGTGGGGGTCACGGCCAAGGTGGACTCCCCGGACTGGGCCTCCGTGGTGGCCGGCTACGAACAGGGCACGTTTGACTCCGGCATTGTCTGGAGCGCCAACGATCCCAGCCCGTTCAAATACTTCAACAACGCCATGGGCAGCGCCACAGTAAAGCCGGTCGGCACCAAGACCTTCGACAACTACCACCGCTTTGGTGACCCCAAAGCCGATGCGCTCCTGCAGGATTTCGTTGCCGCCGGCGATGAAGCCAAGCAGAAGGACGTCGCGTACAAGCTCCAGGAAGAATACAACGATGCCGCCCCGCTGGTGCCGCTGTTCTCAGGACCTGAATGGGGCGACTACACGGACGTCCACTTCACGGGGTGGCCGTCCCAGGACAACCCTTATGCCACACTTTCCGATCGTTC
This sequence comes from Pseudarthrobacter sp. YAF2, assembly GCF_052113345.1. Classification (NCBI taxonomy): domain Bacteria; kingdom Bacillati; phylum Actinomycetota; class Actinomycetes; order Micrococcales; family Micrococcaceae; genus Pseudarthrobacter; species Pseudarthrobacter sp. YAF2. The sequence goes on from NZ_JBFRDA010000006.1 coordinate 125,253, forward strand.
TCCTACCACGGTGCTGATTCTCACCACTCTGCAACCGCGCAAGTAACAGCTGGGCCTCGCAGGGCCCAGCAGCCCGGCATGCCCGGCGCCGGATCACCGCGCCGGGCATGCCGCCCCCTCCCCATTGCCGCAATACCTGAATGGAGGAAACCGTGCGCTTTATCCTGCGCCGATTGGGTTTCTACCTCATCGCCTTCTGGGCGTCCATCACCCTGAACTTCCTGCTCCCGCGCTTCATGCCCGGGGATCCCGTCTCGCGCATGTTTGCCCGTACCCAGGGCAAGATGCAGCCGGAACAGATCGACGCACTGCGTAAGCTCCTCGGTGTGGACGACCGTCCCATCTGGGAGCAGTACATCGACTATCTGCACAACATTGTCACTGGCAACATGGGCATTTCGATTTCCCGCTTCCCCGCCCCGGTCACCGAGGTCATCGCCGCCCAGATCGGCTGGACCCTCCTGCTCGGCGGCACCGCACTGGTGATTGCCGCCGTCGCAGGTAACTTGCTCGGCATCCTGGCCGCCTGGCGGCGGGGCGGCGCGATCGACTCCGCACTGCCGCCAGTGTTGATCTTCATCGGCTCCTTCCCATACTTCTGGCTGGCTATGGGCGCGCTGTACCTGTTCGGAGTGATCCTGGGCTGGTCGCCGCTGCGCCACGCGTTCAGTGACGGTGTGGAACCCGGCTTCACCTGGGAGTTTCTTTCCGACGTCGGCGCCCACTTGGTGCTTCCAGCGCTGACAATCGTGCTGGTGTCGATCGGCGGCTGGATGCTTGGCATGCGCAACACGATGATCGCCACCAACTCCGAGGACTACATCACCATGGCCGAGGCCAAGGGACTACGTCCGGGACGCATCATGTTCCGCTACGCAGCCCGCAACGCCATGCTCCCCTCCGTGACCAGTTTCGGCATGAGCCTGGGCTTCGTGGTGGGCGGTGCCATGCTGACCGAGGTGGTGTTCGCGTATCCCGGCGTCGGCTACCAGCTCCTCAACGCCGTCCAAGGCCTCGACTACCCGCTCATGCAGGGCCTGTTCCTGACCATCACCGCCGCCGTGCTGCTGGCCAACTTCATGGTGGACGTCCTCTACGTCCGCCTCGACCCGCGCGTGCGCAGCAACTGAGGGACCCATCATGACAACCGCAATTCTGAAGCAGCCCACTGAGCCCACAGCTGCCCGCAAGCCCAACCGCAGCTTCGTCCACGGCCTCCGCACCAACAAAAAGGCCATGACGGGGACGGCCGTGATGCTCGTCTTCATTGCACTGGCCCTGCTCGCACCGGTGCTCTTCCCGGGCGACCCGTCGCGGATCACCGACATGGCCTCCCTGGAACCCTCTCCCGAGCACTGGCTGGGAACGACAGCCAAAGGCCAGGACGTGCTCGCGCTGACTGTCCACGGCTCCCGGAGTTCCCTGTTCGTGGGGCTGACCGTGGGCTTCGCCTCCACTTTCACCGGGATCCTGGTGGGACTGGCCTCCGCGTACTTCGGAAAATTCATCGACGAAGCACTGTCCCTGGCGACCAACGTCTTCCTGCTCCTTCCCGGCCTGCCGCTGCTGGTCATCCTGGCCGCGTTCCTGCCTCCGGGGCTGGGCACCGTGATTCTTGTCCTTGTCGTCACCGGCTGGGCAGGCTCAGCACGCGTCCTGCGCTCACAGGCACTATCCATCCGCTCCAAGGACTTCGTTGCCGCGGCCGTAGTGTCCGGCGAACGGGCCGGGCGGATCATGTTCCGCGAAATCCTGCCCAACATGGCCTCGATCGTCATGGGCACCCTGCTGGCCTGCGTCATCTACGGCATCGGTGCCCAAGCGGGACTGGAGTTCCTGGGCCTGGGCGATGTCAGCACAGTGTCCTGGGGCAACAACCTCTTCTGGGCCGGCAACGAAGGCGCCCTGCTCACCGGCAGCTGGTGGGTGTTCGTCCCGTCGGGTGTTTGCATCGCGCTGGTCGCCTTCGCCCTTGCCCTCATCAACTACGCCGTGGACGAGGTCACCAACCCGCGGCTGCGGAAGATCAAAACCCCGAAAGATACCGAAAGGAGCGCCGCCAAATGACCATCTCCCAAGTCTCCTTCGGCTCCCACGAACCGGTCCTGGACGTCAAGGACCTCACCGTCGAGTACATCGGCGACACCCGCTCCACCACCGCCGTCAACCGCGTTTCCTTCAGCATCGGCACTGGAGAGGTGTTCGGCCTCGCGGGAGAATCCGGCTGCGGGAAATCCACTATCGCCAACTCAATCATGCGGCTCCTGAAGGATCCCGCGAAGATCGCCGGCGGCAGCATTTCCTTTGGTGGCAAAGACGTCCTGGCCATGACCCCGGATGAGCTGCGGCGCTTCCGGTGGCAGGACGTGGCCATGGTCTTCCAGTCAGCGATGAACTCGCTCAATCCCGTGCTGACCATCGGCGAACAGATCGTGGACATCTTCACCACCCATGCCGGCTACTCCCGCAAGGAATCACTGCGGCGCGCGGGTGAACTGCTCGAACTCGTGAGGATCGACCCCGCACGCCTGAAGTCCTACCCGCACCAGCTTTCGGGTGGCATGCGCCAGCGCGCGGTGATCGCGATGGCCGTGGCGCTCAAGCCCTCGCTGCTGATCCTGGACGAACCCACGACGGCCCTGGACGTGGTGGTGCAGCAGGAAATCATGGCGCAAATCAAGGAACTCCAGCGCGAACTGGGCTTCTCCGTCCTCTTCATCACCCACGACATGTCCCTCATGGTGGAACTCTCGCACCGCATGGCCGTGATGTACGGCGGCCGGATCGTGGAGACCGCGAAGGCCCAGGACGTCTACGCCGACCCCCGCCACCCCTACACCCGGGCGCTGATGGGTGCGTTCCCGCCGCTCACCGGTCCGCGGGTTCCGTTGACGGGACTGCCCGACGGCGTGAAGTTCCGGAATATCCCGGACCTCACCGAAGTGGCACCCGGACATTTCGTGGCACCTGTCAGTGCCGACGCTTCGGCGGCTGACGCTGCCATCATGGAAGGAGCCGCACGATGAGCCACGCTGTTCAGTCTTCACCACGTCCAGACGTTTCCACCCAAACGCCCGCCCTCGAGGTCCGCGGACTGGGCAAGTCTTTCCCCATCGGTGGCCTGTTCTCCCAAGGGACCGTCCGGGCCCTGCACGGCATCGACCTGACCATTGACCGCGGCGAAATCGTTGCCCTCGTGGGAGAGTCCGGGTCGGGCAAAAGCACCCTCGCCCGCTGCGTTGCCCGGCTCGAAAAGCCGAGCTCCGGCGAGATCCTGATCGACGGCGTCGACGTCCTCAAGCGCGACCGCTTCCAAGCATCGCGAGCCTTCCGCTCCCAACTGCAGATGGTCTTCCAGGACCCCTTCGGCTCGCTGAATCCTGCCCACAGAGTGGAGCACTTCCTGCGGAGGTCGCTGGCGATCCACCGGAAGGGCGGCGGCTCCGAGACGGAGACCCACCGCCGTCTCGAAGAGCTTATGACCACCGTGGGCCTGCAGGCGGACATGCTGAACTCCTACCCGCACGAGCTTTCCGGCGGTCAGCGCCAGCGGGTTGCGATTGCCCGCGCCCTCGCCGTTGAACCACAAGTCATCCTGGCCGACGAACCCACCTCCATGCTGGATGTTTCAGTCCGGATCGGCGTGCTGAACCTGATGCGAAAGCTCCGCGACGAGCAGGGCATCTCCATGCTCTACATCACCCACGACCTCGCGTCCGCCCGCTACCTGGCAGACCGGACGGCGGTGATGTTCGCCGGGGAACTCGTCGAGGAAGGCGAGTCCCTGGATTTGCTCTCAAGCCCCGGCCACCCCTACACGCAACTCCTCGTTTCGGCTGTCCCGGACCCCGCCAGGGCAGGTTCGTATGATCCTGTCCGCCGTGCCGAACTGCGGCAAGCGGTCATGGCGTCGGCGCATTGCGCTTACGACGGCGACCCGAACCAGGCCTGTTCGGCCGAGGAACCCGTGCGACATCAGGTTGGAGACCGCGAAAAGCGCCATTGGGTACGCTGCCACCTCTACCAGCCGTGGGCTGGCAACAACGGCCATGCACTGGCGGGCGAACCGACGCAACCCAACCTCCCGGCGTCGAACACTCACGAAAAGGCCTCCGCATGACTGAACTGACCCACCCGCTCGCCACCGTGCCTCAGGATGAGCTGGTTGGCCGCGCCGAATCCGATCCTCTCCGGCCACGCTTCCACTTCGTGTCACCCGCCGGCTGGCTCAACGATCCCAACGGCGTCAGTCAATGGAACGGCACGTACCACCTCTTTTACCAGTACAACCCAGAAGGCGCATTCCACCACCGCATTCGGTGGGGTCATGCCACCAGCACCGATCTGATCACGTGGACGGACCAGCCTGTTGCCTTGGAACCGTCCGCAGGACCCGACGCCGAGGGCTGCTGGTCCGGGGTCTTGGTGAACGACGACGGCACCCCCACCCTGGTTTATTCTGGGCGGCTGCAGGGCAAAGAACTGCCCTGCATCGCAGTAGGCTCTCCGGACCTTCTGACCTGGACCAAGGACCCCGGAAACCCCGTGATCGCAGCGCCACCGGTTGGCGCGGACATTACGGCGTACCGCGATCACTGCGTCTGGCGTGAGGGAACGAAGTGGCGGCAGTTGGTGGGTTCAGGCATTCGTGGGCGCGGCGGAACGGCGTTCTTGTACGAGTCCTCGAACCTGCGATCGTGGGATTACATCGGGCCGTTATTCATCGGCGATGCCTCGCAGGGCGATCCTGAGGACAACGATTGGACGGGGACCATGTGGGAATGCGTGGACCTGTTCCGGGCGGGGAAGGGTTCGCTGGGGTCTGCCCCTTCTGATGGATCCCCCGATGTGCTGGTCTTTTCCGCATGGGACGACGGCGACACCCGCCACCCGCTGTACTGGACCGGCCGGTATGCCGGGGATACCTTCGAGCCCGCAGCGCTGCACCGTCTCGACTACGGAGGCCGGTTCTTCTACGCGCCGCAATCGTTCCAGGATGAATCCGGCCGACATATCATGTTCGGCTGGATGCAGGAAGGCCGAAGTGATGCCGCCATGGTGGAGGCCGGCTGGTCAGGAGTCATGAGCCTGCCTCGGATCGTCACGGCGGCCGGCGACGGTACACTCCGCTTCGCACCCGTCCCGGAAATCAAGAAGCTGCGCCGTGACCATGTGAGTCTGCCCGGACAGACGTTGTCCAGTACATCGGCGGCCTTGGAACTTGGCTTGTCCGGCACGCAACTCGACCTCGAACTGGACCTCCAACTGGCACCAGGCGCCCAGCTGCGGCTGGGCGTCCTGGGCTCCACGGACACGCTTACCTCCGCCATACCCGACGAGGAAACCGTCATCGAGCTGCTCAGGGCAACCGACGGCTCCACCAACGGCACGCTCCGCCTGGACCGCGCGCGAAGCAGCCTCGATCCCACCGTTGATGTGGAAGAGAAGGCCGGACCCGTCCCCATGCCCGAAGGGCGGGTGCACCTGCGTGTCATCCTGGACCGATCCGCCGTCGAAATTTTTGCCAACGGAATCCCGCTCACGGCCCGCGTTTACCCCACCCTCGGCGGGGAACAAGTCAGGCTTGCCGCCGAAGGGACGGCCCAGATACTTTCCCTCGACGCATGGACGATGGCCGAAATCCATGAGGGTCCCCGGAGCCTGTTCCCCTGAACGGTGGCCCGGTGGTTCGAGGGACGAGTCCAATTGCGATGATCTCCTGACCGGTTGCGTGCAGCGAGCCGCGTACATGGTCCGGGGCTTCGAAGATCGGCTTACCGTTCGATGGTGACGCAGAGATCCAGGTGGATGTTCTCGGCAGCGAGACGGTCCTCCAGGTACCGGGCGAGGCTCGCATCGGTAGCGGTATGCGGGCCCTTGTGGACGGCGCCGCGGAATTCAGCCTGGGTGTTCGTTGACCTGAGCACGTCCAGGGGTGTCCAGCGGAGATGTCCGTCGGACACGCGCTCAATGTCTGTGCGGAAGGTGCGGCGGTGCTCGTCACGGACAGAGGCGCGCATGGAGAAGGGAATGAAAGCGATGGGCAAGAGTGTCCTTTCGACGAGGCAGCCAGCGGTCGGCGCCTCAGTAGGAACAAGCCCAAACCCGCCCCTGCTATTCCCTCTTAGCCTCTGAAGAGGCGAGGATCACGGTGCGCCAGCCAACTTGTTTTGCCGGGCATCGGGCTAACGTGCACGATAATGACCTGGGTGCACACCCGGTCGGCAGAAGCAGTGACACAAAGGGCTGTGCGGCAAAGCGCTTCATCGGTTCCCCGGCTCGATGATGAGCAGATCTGGTTCAGGCTATCGGGCCGGAATACCCTAAGCACCGGCCGCCGGCTGTGTTCCTCTTGACAACATGGGAAACAACCAAGTGGCCCTTCGGGCAGTTAAAGGCTTTCATTGCCCGCTGACCCCTTTGGCGCGGCGCCTGGGCGACCCAACAGGATCCGTCACAGACATCTACCTGCCACGCTGTTTCGCCCATAATCTACCTGCCATCCATGTTCTTCTTTGCTCGTCCTTGCGTTAGCCCTGCACCGGCGGAATTTCAGGAACCAGCACCGCAAGCCAAAGAATTCCCTGATGCCGAGGCTCAACATGATCCCTCCCCGCAAAATGCCCGAACAACCGGTGAATTTAGGTCGCTCCTGACAGTATCGCCGCCAGGACTGGTCTCGCTTTGAAGATGGCTCCGGTTGAGGCTGGAGCCGCCCTGGGACGCGGAGATGTCGTGGGTCCGCCCACCCCGCGATCGGCAAAATCATGTTCACAGGCTCCACCGCCGCGGGTAAGGCCATCATCAAGTCCTCTTCGGACACCGTCAAGCGGCTCTACGTCCACGAGGATATCTACGATGCGGTCCGTTAAGAACTCACGGCCGTCGCCGCCTCGATGCCCACGGGCAACGGGCTCGACGAGAACAATGTCCTGGGACCGCTGCAGACCAAGGCACAGCATGAGATGGTAGCCGACCTGGTTGAGGCCAGCCGCGACAGCGGAGCCAAGATACTGCTCGGGGGCAATCCCGACGCAAGCCAGCCGGGTTACTTCTACCCCACCACCCTGGTAGCGGACATCGACAACGACAACCCGGCCTCAAAGCCCTCGATGGGCCCCAGGTAATCAACGGCTAAGAGCCGCCTGGCCGGCGCTCGCCCCCTAGGCACCGGCAACGCCTCATCGCCGATGCCGATCCATACATCAAAGGAGCAGGTCATCACGTGGCAAGAGGAGGAAATGCCCCTGTCAGTGGCGGGGGCATTTCCTTGCTGTCGAATTGTTGCGCCCAAGCCGTTGCCCAGGAATTCCCGAAAAATGGGGTCCAGCTGCTTACGGGGCCCCCACGAAGTCGTCCCGGCTGCCTTCCAGCGCCGCATCATGAGTGTGGTCTTCGGCAGTGGCGTTTCGTTGGGCCTTGATGAACTTCGCGGCCCGCTCCGCAATCATGATCGTCGGTGCATTCGTATTGCCTGTTGGCACCAGCGGCATAACGGATGCATCTGCAACGCGGATCCCTGCCAGGCCACGAACCCTTAAGGTGCGTGGATCGACGACGGCGTCAGTGTCGACGCCCATCTTGCAGGTTCCCACCTGGTGGTGGTAGGTGACCACGGTCCGACGCACATAATCTTCCAGTTCGTCATCGGACACGCCCGGCCCCGGGTACAGCTCGACGGCGCCCCATTGGGCCAACGCCTGTGCGCGGCCAAGCTCCCGGCACTGGCGTACTGAGGCCACAAGGGCTTTCACGTCCTGCTCCTCACGCAAGGCGCCCAAGTCAATGAGCAGAGGATCTTCGGCGCGGGGGCCCGAGAGTTTGAGGGTTCCCCGGCTCACAGGCCGGACGAGGCCGGCCATGAGCGTGAAGCCGTTTTCCGGTCCTTCCATCCATTCGGGGTCATACATTGGGAAGGAGAAGTGAATGGGCTGGGTGTCCGGCACCGCCATATCGGGTTCGCTCTTCCAGAACAGATGTGTCTCGGCCGGTCCGATTTCGGGAAAGGGGACTCCCCTCTTCGTGGTCGTGTATATGACCGGAGAAAGAAAGTGGTCCTGAAGGTTCAGGCCCACTCCGGGAAGGTCATGGACAGGTTCGACGCCGACAAGGCGTAGTTCCTCCGCCGGACCGACGCCAGAGCGCAACAGCAACTCGGGAGAGTTGAGGGCGCCAGCCGTCAGGACGGTCTCAGCCGCTGCTAGCATGTGCAGCGTCCCATCCTTTTCATATTCGACGCCGGTGACGGTTCCTGCTTCAATGACGAGGCGCCGGACGTGCGCCCCTGTAATCAGGGTGAGATTCTCATCGCGGACTATTGGCTTGAGGTAGGCGTGCCAGGTGTTGAACCGCTTGCCGCCACGGATGTTCAACTGCATCTTGGACACGCCTTCGACGTCACCGCTGTTGTAGTCGTCGTTGAGTTTGATGCCGATTTCCTGGGCGGCATCGAGGATGGAATCCTGCACGGAATTCAGTGGAAATCCCTTGACAACGTCCAGTAGCCCTGAATCGCCGCGGGTCTCTGAGCCGCCCCCGTCATAGTTCTCGATCTCCTTGAAGACCGGCAGCACGTCGTCCCAGGACCAGCCGGGGTTGCCGATGTAGGCCCAGGTGTCATAGTCCTGCTTTGCCCCGCGGACCCAGATGGCTGCATTGAGGGCATGGGATCCACCGAGAACCTTGCCACGCGGCAAATGAAGTCTGCGTCCGAGGCAATGGTCCTGCTCGGTGGTGAAGTAGTCCCAGTCTTCTGGCCCATGCCACAATCCTCCCAGGGAGGTTAGAGATGCGATCATCGGATTGTTGTCATCACCGCCGGCTTCCAACACTGCGACTTTCTTGCCGTCGTCGACAAGCCTTCGGGCGAGGACGGATCCGGCGGATCCGGCACCGACCACGATGAAATCAAATGGGGTATTCGTCATCATTGACCTTTCGCGATATTGCGCCTCACAGCAAATGGCGGCTCCCTTCAATTTTGGTTCCAACCCGCGACATAGCCATGGACGTCAGCGCAGTGCTGGTATGACACATGCGCACAATTGGCATCTCGGTCCCTGCCTAGACGATCTGTAGCAGGAGGTAGCGGCTCCCGTGCCAGGCCCGGGGCTTGGTTCCTTCTGAAGGCCATTGTCGCCGGACCGTATCCGGAGCGTCCAGCTTTAGGAACCTCCTTTTCAAAGCAAGGCGTGCGAGTCGTTTACGAGGCAGGCCCGACGGGCTTCGGCCTGGCCAGGTTCCTGCTTGCCCACCGCCGGTTCAGCCGGTACCTGCTCACGACTGGGACGGCCTTGAAGACCGCAGCTCCAGACCAAGGTCATGCCCCCACGCCACTCCGGCGAAAGTCGAATCTGACGTTCTGGCCAAACGGCTTGAGCACCGCGAAGGCCCAACGGACCTGGCCATGCGCTGCCGCACCAGCGCCCGGACGATCACTCGTATTCTGGCCCGTACGGGCACGCCGCACCTGTGGGACCTGGATCCGGTGATTGGGGTGCAGATCCGGGCTCCATGGGCCACGGACCGCCGCTCCTCAGGCAGAAACCCAGGCTTTGACTACGTCCACGTCGCCGTGGACGACTACACACGCTCCGCCTGCGCCGAGGTCCTGCCGGATGAAAGGCCCGACCCCGACCTGCGACCCGGCAAAACGGCAAAGCAGAACGCTACCGCTCGCGGTAGTTGCTCGGTGTCTCCCCATATGCGGCGCGGAATAGGCGGCTGAAGTGGGCGGCATCGTTGAAGCCCCATCTTGAGGCAATCGAGCTGATTGAGCGCCTGGCATGGACTGGATCCTTCAGCTCCCTGCGGCACCGCTCGAGCCGCCTGTTGCGGATCCAGTTAGCTGCCGACTCGTTCTCGTCATGGAAGAGGCTGTGCAGGTATCTGGTTGAGATGAAATGGGCAGCGGCAACTGTTGCCAGATTCAGATCCGAGTCGCCCAGGTTGGCTTCGATAAAAGCGCGGATGCGGTGCATGAGTTCGGCACGCGGGTTGCTGGCGGTCCCCTTGGACAGATCCAGCTCCGCCGAGAACATGGTGGTCACCAGATCCACTGCGTTGCATGCCAGCCTGGTGCCAATGGCATCGGAGAATTGGTCCAGGTTCCGCGCTATTTCCACCAGGAACGGGCTGATCACTCTGCCCAGCCGTTCGTCCCTGCCCATCCTGACTGCTGTCAGCTGACCCACCGAACTGGCCGGCAGGTCCATCAGCTGCGGCGGAAACATCAGCACCAGGCAGCGGAACGAATCTTCGAAGGCGAGCGTGTAGGGACGCTGGGTGTCGTATACAGCGATGTCACCCGGCAGCAGCAGGGCCTCCCTGTTGTCCTGGATCAGGAGTCCGGACCCTTCGAGCATGATGCTCAACTTGAAGTAGTGGCCATCAGTGTCCCGGATCAGCGACGGCTTTCGCAGGACGTTATGGCCCTCCGCGGATACTTCCACCGCGGAAACGTCTCCCATAGACCGGGATCGCATCCTGCCCTGGAAGTTGTCCTTGCGGTCACACGTGACGTCCAGCGGGACAAATGACTCCGAGACAAGCTGGCGCCAAGTATCGAAATCCGGCGCTTCCGCCGTCTGGACTTCCTGCCGCGATGAGAGTGTGAGCGCCACTTTGCCCTCTTCCTTCATCGCCCGACCCTCCCCATTGGGGGTCGATGAGAATATATGCCAACGAGTTTATGCATGCGATCGATGTGATCTCGACTACATCTTAGGCCTGTTTCGCAAAAAGTCATGTCGAATCTGTTACAGGCGGTCTGCCCGTTTCACAACACCCGCCGCAGCCTACCCTCCAGGGTCCCGCCAACCCGTACGGCAGTAACGTACACAGCCTCCTGGCCGCCCCCTGAAGTCCTTCGCATTCTGACAAGTGGCATGCCTGTTTTTACAACGTAGGCGGACATGCCGGTCCGTAAATTGTCAACAGCAAGTCTTTCGGGGAAGCCCGAGTACCCAACGAACGGACATCGACGTCCGTCCGTGACGCGAGAGGGAAAGTTCCAAATGAGCAAGAAAATACTGGTAGCCACTGCCATCGGCGCCGTTTGCCTGATGGCAGTCACCGCCTGCGGAGGCAATACCGCCGGCTCCACTGCAACAGGTCAGCCGATCGTGGTCGCCTCTGTCAACGCACTCAGCGGCCCCGTAACCTTCGCTGAAGCGTCGCAGGCGGCCAAGGCTGTCTTCGACAAGTTCAACGCCGACGGCGGGCTGAACGGAAGGCCCATCCAGTACGAAGTACTCGATGACAAGAGCGATCCCGCGGGGGCCACCGCTGCCGCAAGGGACGCCGTAGGCAAGGGAGCCGTGGCGATGGTGGGCTCGGCCAGTTTGCTGGACTGCGAGGTCAACTCCGCGTACTACGAGCAGCAGGGACTGGCCTCCATCCAGGGAACCGGCGTGGACCCGTACTGCTTCACGACTCCGAACGGCTCCGCCGTCAACGCCGGACCGTACCTCGACAGCCAGCTCACCCTTACCTACGGCAGCGAAAAGCTGGGCCTGAAGAAGATCTGCGGGCTCCTGGAAATCGCGGGCTCCACGCGGCCTGCCTATCAAAAAGCGTTTGACGCGTGGACCAAGGCGACGGGCAAGACCTTCGCGATGCTGGATGACACCGTCCCCTATGGAGCCCCGGACTTCACGCCCTACGTGGTCAAGGCCAAGGAGGCCGGCTGCGACGCGATATTTTCCAACGGCGTGGAACCGGACGCCAGTGGAGTGTTGAAGGCTGCAGAGGCCCAGGGCATGAAGGACATGACCTTCCTCTTCCTGACCTCCACCTACTCGGTCCAGTTTGCCCAGGCTGCAAGCTTTGTGGGCAAGGGTGTCTATGTCCCTGCGGAGTTCTCCCCTTACACGGTGGATGGAATTGCTGCGAACGACGACTGGAGGCAACTCATGGAAAAGAACAACATTCCGCTGACCTCCTTCGGCCAGGGCGGCTACCTGGCGGCAACGCACTTTCTGGAAACTCTCAAGACCATCAAGGGCGACGTGACGCATGAAACGGTGGCCGCAGCCCTGAAGGCCCAAACCAAACCGTCCGAGAACCCCATGACCGGCACCCCGTTTATCTTCGGAGCCGGTGACAGCCACTCCTCGAATACTGCAGGCTGGCCCATCACTATCCGTCCGGGATCCACAACCTGGGAGAGCGCGGCCGACGACTGGATGACGGTCAAGTAGAACCGCCATTCGCCAGGCGGGCGGTGCTCCTGCACCGCCCGCCTGGCTTTCCACCCCTCATCCACCTTCATTTCCAGCTTCCTAAGGAGGCAAAAAATGCTTCAGGGTGCATTCGCAGGCCTTGCGGCCGGCGGCGTCTACGCCGTCATCGCAGTCTGCCTTACGCTCATGGCCCAGTTGGTACGGGTCATCAACTTCTCCCAAGCCGCCGTCGGCATGTTCGGGGCGTTCCTGGCGGTTACGTTTGCAGGCATGGGGATTCCCCAAATTCCTGCCATTGCCCTGGGGATCATCGTCGGTGCCCTGATGTCAGCCTTACTGGGCCTAGTCATCGCCATCTGGCTGCCGGAGGCATCCATCAGCGCCCGCTCGGCCGTGACGGTGGCCGCACTTCTGCTCCTGATATCCATCTCCTTCATTCTTTTCGGCACCAAACCAAAAACGTTCCGTGCCCTTTTCTCCGGACCGGCGTTCACTTTCGAGGGCGTGGTAATCAGCCAAGTCACCGTGGTCATGGTGATCCTCGCCCTGGTCGTCGCCATCGCGGCGAAGCTGGTGCTGGGCAAAACCTCCATCGGCGTAAAACTCCGGGCGATCGCGGACAGGCCTGTGGCCGCCGAACTTCTGGGCGTGCCGGTCAAGCCGCTGGCCATCGGAGTCTGGGCCGTTACCAGCATCATTGTTGGCATTGCCGTCGCCATTGTGGCCCCGACCCAGACCAGCGATGCGGTGTCCCTTTCGATGCTGGTGATTTCTGCCTCCGCAGCAGCCCTGCTGGGCGGCATCAAACGGCTGGACCTGGCTTTGATCGGCGGGCTGTTGCTTGGAATGGCGCAGGGTGCTGCGGCCCAGTTCAGCCAGCTGATCCTCTTGCGGGACTGGATCCCGCTCGTCGTCATTGTCGTCTTCCTTCTTTGGAACCAGCGCCGGGAGGTGTGGGATGCAGCTCGCTAGAAATAAGTTCTCGTTGCGGCCAGGAATTGCTTTGGCCGTTGGTGCCGCGGCACTTGTCATTGGATGGATGGTCAGTATCCTGCTGCCGGGCTACCTGGTGTATTTGGCAACGACGGCGATGGTCGCCACTATCTCCTTGATCGGTCTGGGTGTGGTCACCGGAACCGCGGGCATGATTGTGCTGTGCCAGCTGACCTTCGCGGCAGTCGGTGCCTGGATCGTTTCCTGGCTGAGCCTCGTGGGGGCACCGGGTGGGCTCCTGGTCTGGATTGTGGCTGGCGGCATCGTATCGGGACTTGCTGGAACCGTCATTGGTCTGCCGGCATTGAGGCTGCGAGGTGTCAATCTTGCCGTAGTCACTCTCGGGTTTGCGGCGGCGGCGGACCTGACCCTGGTCAAGACGCAGTTCCCAGGTGCTGTGACTGGCACCAAGATCCCGCGACCTGATCTGTTCGGCACGGACCGGGCCTACTTCTTCCTGACAGTCATCGCACTGGTAGCCATCGCCCTTGCCGTGTTCTTTCTCCAGAAGAGCCGATGGGGCAGCAGCTGGCGGTCCGTTGCCTTCTCCGAACGCGGAACGGCTTCGGCCGGCAGCAGCGTACGGATCGCCAAGCTGTCAGCCTTTGCGACCAGTTCTGCGATCGCCGGCATCGGCGGCGGCCTCATGGCCGGCCAGGTCTCCACGGCGTTTCCCTCTGCATTCACCACGCTCCAGTCCTTGGCGCTGTATGTCCTCTCGATCGTCGCGGGCGCGCACTTGGTGGAAATGGCCCTGTTCGGCGGCATTCTCTGGGTCCTGATTCCGGAATTGCTCAAGCGGTGGGGTATCCCCCAGGACTGGGGCCTGGTGGTCTTCGGTGCCATGGGCATCCAGGCGCTGACCAGCAATTCGAATCTCGGCCAGGACATCCGCAATGCCCTGTCCCGCCGCAAGCAGCGCAAGTCCGGCCCGGCCACGGCGGTTTTGGTGTCTATGCCGGAGGAATCACCTGACGCCGCTCCCCGAAGCGCCGTGGAGGGAAAGGCCCTGCTCAAAGTGGCGAACGTTACCGTCGAATTCGGACAAATCAAGGCACTTCAAGACGTCAGCATGACCATCGCAGAAGGGACAATAGTGGGCCTGATCGGCCCGAACGGCGCCGGCAAATCCACCTTTGTCGATGCCGTGTCCGGATTCCTGCCACAACATAGCGGCGACGTCTGGCTCGGAGAGGACCGGCTCAACGACCTGGCGCCCCACCAAAGGGCCAGGGCAGGACTGAGGCGCACGTTCCAGCAAGATCGCGTGCCCCCCAGCCTGACGGTTTACGAGTACATGAACTTCATCGCACGGGGAAAGGCGGGCCGGGAAGAAATTACAGACATTCTGGACTTCTTCGGTTGCCCGGAACCTGGAGTCAGAATCTCCAACGTCGACGTCGGCACCCGGCGGATTATCGAGGTGGCTGCCAACGTTGCCGCCCGCCCACGGCTCCTGATCCTGGACGAGCCGGCGGCAGGCCTCTCCCACGAGGAACACGTCGCCTTCGGCCAAAGGCTCCGGCAGGTTCCACAGCGGTACGGAACGACGATCCTCATCATCGAACACGATCTGGACCTGGTCCGCAGCGTGTGCCAGTACATCACTGTCCTGGATTTCGGTGAGGTACTGGCGAGCGGTGAACAGGAACAAGTGCTTGCCGATCCGAAAGTCCTCAAGGCCTACATGGGCGAAACGGAGTTGATATGACCACGCTGACACTTGACGACGTAGCGATAAGCCGTGGTGCGGGGCCGGTGATTTCCCACGTTTCGCTGACTGTGGAACCGGGCACCGTCACCGCCCTGGTGGGTCCCAACGGAGCAGGAAAGACGAGCCTGCTCGAATCGGTCTCTGGAATTGTCCAGGCCAGCACCGGCAAGATCACCTTCAACGGCACCGACATCACCTCGATTTCACGACGGAAACGGGCCAAGCTCGGCATTGCCCATGTGGAACAGGGCAGGGCAATTTTCCCGTCGTTGACTGTACGCGAAAACCTCGAGATCACTGCCAGGACCACGTCCGACTTCGACGGCGCCCTGGCTCTGTTCCCCGAACTGGAGAAACGGCTCGGGTCGGCGACGGGCCTGCTCTCCGGCGGCGAACAGCAAATGGTGGTCCTGGCCCGCGCCTTTGCCGCACAGCCGAAGTTGCTGCTGATAGACGAGATGTCCTTGGGGCTGGCGCCGGTGGTCTTCCTGCGCCTGATGCCCATTGTGAAACACATAGCCGAGACGGGTGTGGGTGTCCTTTTAGTGGAACAATTCGCCCATCTGGCCCTGCAGATCGCCACCGACGCGCTCGTGGTCACCGGCGGGCGCGTCACCTATTCAGGCAGCGCCGAGGCACTGCTTGCCAGCCGGGACACGCTGCAAAAGGCCTACCTGGGCTGATGCTCCAGGCCAAAATGGCTTTTCCGAGAACATGGAGGAGCATGTGGGCAACGTGCACGTGGACATGTTTTGGTCATATCCCGCCCGGCTGACTCGCTTGCCCGTGTCACGTGGGTGCGCTCGTCGGTACCGTCAGACTGCCGAACGCGTAAAAGACGCCGAACACCGGAACCGCACAGCCCAATGTTGATCTTGCCGCTCTCGAAGAGGGCATCGCGGCCCTGACCGCTCAACGGGGACTGGGCCAGGTGACCTTCGCCATGCGCAGCCAGTCCACCGTGGACGAGGTCCGCATGATGCTGGGTTTCGTGACCGACCCTCAAAAGCCATCTGGGCATCGATAAGACCGTCCGCAAGAGAGCCAACCAGGTCACGTTGGAGGTCCACACAAACAGTGCCGGCGCTCCCCGCGAGCCGCTCGAAGAACTCGTGATGGCTCTCCAGGAGACATCGCCCACCAGGGACCCCATCGCCAACCCGGTAACCGTCACCACCCGCCTTGTTTAACGCGGCTCAACCCCGGGTTCCGACCACTCTGCTTGAGCCGGAACCCGGGGTTGAGCACTATCCAACGACGCCGTTACACTCCCAGGTTTCCGGCAACAAGGCGATCGTCAGGATCGGCGCCGGACGTGGGACCGCCGTCGTAAACCTTCTGGCCGGCAAACCATGTCTGGGTAGCTGTAATGTGGCGGACCTCGTCCACGTCAACCTGGTGGGGATTGGCGCTGAGCACCACAAAATCGGCGGACTTGCCCGGCGTCAGTGCACCGGTAACATCATCCAGGCCCATCGCCTCGGCGGACCAGGTGGTGTAGATGCTGATGGCTTCGTCCAAGCTGACCGCCTGCTCGGGCCAAAGCGCCCCAGGGAACATACCCGTGGGGTCCATGCGGGTCACCAATCCGTAGATGCCTTCCCAGGGGTTCGGGGAGATGCTCACCGGCCAGTCCGACCCGCCTGCGATCCTCGCACCGGTATCGAGGAGTGCCCGGTTCGGCTGCATCCTGGACGCCCTCTCTGCCGGCAGGACCGCAGCTATTGCCTGGGTGATGACGCCCGGAAACCAGAGCGACGGAGAAATGTCGGCAGTGACATCCAGTTCGGCAAACCGGGGAATATCATCCGGCTGGACGAACTGGCCATGCGCGATGTGGTATTTCACTTCGGAATAGCCTGCGGCACGTACCTTCTCCACGGTGTCCAGTACCAACCGGACCGAGGCGTCCCCGGTGCAGTGGATCTTCGCAGAGATGCCGCGGTCCGCTGTTCGCAGCAGCCACCCCTCCAGCTCGTCCGCCCGCAATGCCGTGGTGCCGCAGTGACATTCCGGGAAGCCGACGCCGGGGAGGTACGGCTCGATGAAGGCTCCGGTGCCTGCCGGCGGGACGCCGTCCAGGAAGATCTTGATGAAGTCGGGGCGGTGGTGTTCGCTTCGAAACCCGTCCCGGTGGGCGATGATGTCTTCCCCCAGCGGGTGGGTGCCGAGAATCGGATCGTTCACCGGCATCGACGTGACAATCCAGGCCTTCAGCTGCCCGGCGTCGTCAAGCGCCTTCAGCGCCTGCATCTGCTGGAGGGAGGAAGCGGCGTCCTGGAAGCCCGTCACGCCGTAAGAGTGGAGGATGCCGATGCCACGTTCAACCGCTTGCCCCAGCCTCTGCACGGATTCCGGGCGAAGCCGTGCCAGGGTCTGCTCAAGCAGCACCCCTGCGGCTTCGATCAGGACCCCGGTCGCTTTGCCTGAGGCATCCCGGAGGATCTGGCCGCCTTCCGGATCCTGGGTCTGCCCACCAATACCGGCGAGCTCCAGGGCCTCCGAGTTCGCCCAGCGGTTGTGTTTGCTGTCGTCTTTGAGCAGCGCCGGGCGTCCTTGCGTGGCTGCGTCCAGCCGGGCGAGCGCCTCGGCTGAGTTGATCTCGGCCAGGAGCCCGGAACCCCAGCTACCACCCACCAGCCATTCATCCGGTCCCAGGCCCGTAGCGTAGCGCTCAACCGCGGCCAAGAGTCCATCCAGGCTCAGGACCGGGGGCACGTTGAGTTCGAACAAGTCCATCTGCCCGGCAACCATGTGATGGTTGTGCACGTCAAGCAGGCCCGGCATCACGTAGGAGCCGTGGAGGTCGATGATGCTGGTGTCAGGCCCGCATGCCAGCTCTGCCTCCTCGTCCAGTGCAAGAACCTTGCCGTCCCTGACAGCCAGCTTCGAAACCACTGGTCGGGCACTGTCCAACGTTGCGATAGTTCCGTTCACCAGCACCAAATCCGCCGCCTTACCAATCAAACAACCCATCCCCTTCAGTAGTGATGGAGACGACTCTAGGGAGGCGTGGAACGAGACCGGTTGTCATTTCGCGCACAACACTTAGCTTTGCGCGCCCGCCTCAAAATCCCCAACATCCTCCACAGCGTCAGGGGTGCTGCGGCAGGGGGTGTCCCAGGCGGCATCAGTGGCTAGATCGCGGCGATGCCCGGCCGGGTAGCCGACTGGGAGCCCTGCCGGACAAGGATCCACCCGGCACGAGGGTCTATTTGGCGAGGAAGGCCAGCATTGCTTCGTTCGCTTCCTCGTGTGAGTCCAGAGCAGCCCATGCGGGGCTCCCCCATCTCTACGTAGTCCGCTGTTGGCAGCGTCCTGTAAAAAAGGGCGGCCAGCTGGGGAAACAGAACCAGCCCCTCGGGAACAGGCGGCGATTCAAGAACGATGCACCCGCCGTCGAACGCCTGGCGGGTAGCTGATCCGGCCTTGGCCGACCTCGGTCCATACCGCAAGCGCCTTGAAGCCGCACAGTTGGTGCGCACAGGCGATGTCTTTTCCTGTCACAACCCTTCGATGCAAATGGTCCGCAGAGGGGCTGGCGCCACCGGACGAACCCGGTGCACACCAGGACAGACACAGGACTGGACGCCGAGCACGGAAAGCAAGGCTTTCCCCACGGCTTCGGCGGGGCCGACGACGTGATTGCGATGCCGTTACAGTGCTCGACCCAGTGGGACGGCCTCGCTTCCGGAGGCGACCTGGTCTGGTCACCGGTATTCAGACCGGTCAGGCTCTGCAGCCAGTGCCAATCCCCAATCTCGGGCTGTTCCCGGGCGAAATGTGGAACCCGGACGCATTTGCGAAAGCGTGTGTGCGGGCGTGGGTATCGACGCCAACAACGAACTCAAATTCCTCGGCGATGATTGCCATTGGGTGTTCTCCTTCTATTGAACCGGACAAGTGGCAGGACTCTGCATGGGTAGCATCGGAGACGCATCTGTAGTGGGTCACACCAGAGGTGGACAGTCTTCTGATCAGGTCAGCCCGGGCGGCCAGACCGTGCCCGGGGAACGGCGCGGACGAGTCATTTTCAAGACACCGCATACGCCGGTCGGATATACCCTGAGTCACGCCCGGTTCTCCGGGACTGATGCGCACCTCGTCAACACCGCGTTGGACCTCCGCCCTCCAACAAGCCGCCGACGCCCTGCACGTCTAGCCCACCACCCTATCCAGGCTGGAACGCGGACTCAGCCACGACAACGACCTCCACAAACGCTACGAAACCTGGCTCAACTGCCAATCCCCCGCAATCGCCCAGCCACATCGTCTGCTGGCCCGTGCGCTGCCCGCCTGACCATGGCCGCAAAGAATCCGGGGTCAAGGGGCGGCCGCAGGCCCTCGCGCAGTGACCGCAACAGCGACCCTTTGAGGCCGGAACCGCAGCCACGGTAACGTCCGCGGCACGAGGCCGAGCGACCATTGACAACGATAGGAGCATCAGTATAAACACCCCATAGGCAGGACAAACAGAGCTCATACATCGACCCTTCCGTCCCCTTTCTTAAGGAAACGGCGCCGGTCACCGCGGGCACCGCCCCGAGCCGATTAGGGATCAAACAGCCCCTGGGCAAAACATACCCAAGCTCTGTGGCCGACCGGGAGCAACCTGGCATGGGCAGAAACAACAACGAAAGAGGCGCCCTGCGAACGGAATCATTGCTGATGCCGAAGTCATGCCGCTTCGTTCCTTCGTTCGTTGGAAAACTGGGGAAGGCTGAGAAGCGGCGGTTCATCTGCTCAAAATCGGTGACGCCTCCGGAACCGCAAAGGCGTCGGGGGCTCGTCGCGGCCGTTTGCGAACTGGCCATCGCTGAGGCGGCGCCTCGAGATGTCCCGTGTGACATTCAGGGCGAGTTCAGGGAGGAACCGCAGCTTAAGCGCCGCTTGGGACGTATACACCGGCGCGTGCATGGGGGACCGCCGATGACGCGTGTTCCGACGCCGTTCAGCTATCCTTCCCGTAAAGGACCATCAGGTCACGGCTGAACTGGTGTGGCGAAGTTTCACAGGGACTGTGCCCGCCGCGGTAGACGACGATCCGGGCTCCGATCGCCTGCGCGAATCGCCGGTGCAGGTGCAAAGGCCATAAGTCATGCTCACCGACCGCAACGAACTTCGGGAGCGCGGCGTCGGCCAGGAACTTCCTCAGGTCCGGTGCATTCTTCATTAGTCCATAGATGTCCCGGACAGAGGCCCGGCGGGTAAAACTGAAGCGGTAGTTGACGAACCGCCGGCGCCCCTTGGGAACCGGGACAAAACCCCTGCGAATACCCCAAATCAGCAGGGCTGCCCCGATCCGGTCATTGGCCCAGCTGCTGAAACGGCCGATCCGGCTGACGCCACGGAAGCTTTGGCCGGGCTCCGGCGGGCAGCTCAAAAGGGTTAGGGTCTTGAAGAGGTCCGGTCTCTTCGAAAAGGCGATTTGGGCAACAATGGCAGCGAAGGAATAAGCCACTATGTGCACGGGTTTGCCGGCGGCCTCGATGACTGCAAGGAAATCCTCGGCAAAGAGTTCGTAGTCGTAACGCCGCTTTGGTGGAACCAGCTTCTCCGGCCCCGCTGCTGCTGACTCATACTGGCCGGCCAGGTCATAGCTCAGTACAAAAAAGCCCCCGCCGGCCAGGTCCGGCATCATGAGCGAGAAGTCCTCTTTCGAGCCAGTGGCGCCCGGAACCAACACGATCCATGGATCGTCAGGGTCACCCATTGCCAAGGCCGCAAGTTGACCGCTGGGTACGGGGATGCGCATGGTCACGGAACCAGCAGGCGGGATGGTCCAGTCCACGTCCCCCAGTTGGGCATCCCGCAGGGCAGCCGTATCAACCCTCGCGGAGCCATTCCCCTCTGGATCGACCTCGGACGGTTCCTGACCCTGCGTCTGCGCTGCCATGGTCCAAACATAGCCCGGACGGCTGCCTATGGCGCGGGGTCATGGTCAACAGGCTGCTGTGAGACATTCCGGACGAAAGCGCGCAGGCGCCGGTATACTTCCTGGGATTCCGGATAGCGGTAGTCCTGCTGCCATGTGTGTTCAGTGTTGGCATTCGCCCAGGAGTAGATCAACGTGTCTACTGGCACGGCGTTCTGTTGAAGCCGTTTAATGAAGCTAACGTTCGCCTCGTAAAAGAAGTCGCGCTCGGACGTAGTGACGAAGACCGGTGGGAAGCGGGCGTCGAGCCACTCAATGGGAGCCACGAAGCCGGCCGCGGCCCTTAGCCGTTCCATGCCCGGGCCAGTGGAGAAGGCACTGTGCATCCAGCCCCTAGCCTTGCCGGCCGATGGCAGCAACATTCGGACGAAGTTCAGGCTGAGGACAAAGCCGCTCTTGAAAAACACCGAGAAATCAACCACGCTGCAGTGCTGAACCAGTCCCTTCAGGTGCTTCCCTGGGACAGCTGGCTTCAAGGAGTAATGCGCGGCGAGCTCAGGCCTGACGATGGTAGCGGTGAGCAAAGCCGCGATCTGACCGCCGGCGGAGTCACCCCCTAAGATCACGCATTCCGGATCCCCGCCGTATTGGCCTATGTTCGCCCTTACCCACGCCAAGGCTGCGTTTGCATCCCTCAGAACATGGTCCATTTGGAAACGGGGAGGCTGGCGGTAGTTGACGTTGACCACAACCATCCCGCCGAGCGCCTGGTTCGCGCAGTACTTGGTCAGCGCTGACTTGTCCCCGGACGTCCAGCCTCCGCCGTGGAAATAGACGTAGACAGGAAGGGACTTTTGGTTCCCGGCCCTCCTCCCAGCGCTGTCCCCAGCCGGAGCAGCAGGGGTGAGCACGTCCAGGTGGTGCGCCCGCACATTGTCACCCAGGTAATTTATGTCGTGGACGTAGTCCACTTCCGTGATGGGTTCGCTGTTTAACCTCGTCCGCTCACGTGAGCTCACCGAGCGCATGAGGAGCCGCCATGTCCAGACCGGGACGCGGCGCACCACTCCTCGCGCCCGGCGTGCCAGCGAGAAGGCACTTTCGGAATTGTGGACCGCAGTGGTCATCCAATAATGCTAGCCGGAAGACCAGAAATGCCGAACGTCGGCCGGCCCGGGGGCCTTCGTTCTTGTTGCCTGTTTTGCCCGCAGTGTCTTTTGGAGGGACCTCGGTCCGCTGAGGGCCCTTCCTTGCCCGGGGTTTCGGACCAAGCAGCGCAGCCGGCGGCCCCGAAGACGCCGGCAGTGGTTCACGGACTGTACCGGCGCAGCCGCCCCGCCCACACCATCGCTGCCGTGCTGTTCCAGGGAGCTGGCCAGCTCCTGTCCCCGGGATTCGCACAGCAGCGGTCGCCACCCAAATGTGCTGCCGGAGACCTGGTACACACACAACAGTGGACACCCAACGGCAATGTCGAAAGAGGGCTACCACCTTGGTCGGCCAAGTTGTCTTGAGCCGTGGCTGGCCAGGTAGTTGACCATGCCGTCAACCGTTGCCACAGCCGGATATTCGCGTCCCGGAATGTCCACGCCCATGTCATTGCGATGATTTCCCGAGGTGGAGAAAGTCGAGTGAGTCGAGCTCCAGGTCCTGCCGCGGCCGGCGAGGTTTTCAGGCTCGACGTCGGGGGCACCTGGCAGATAGCTGCCTGCACGGCCCGACGGGCGTCCTGTCCTTTATAACTCCTCCGGTGACTGCAGCAATTCAGTCTTTATGGGTCGTGTCCGGCCGGTCCCGCGGGAACGATGCGAGGGGGTGGCGAGGGCCCCTCGACGCGGACGGGCAGCTCGTCGTCCCCCCGAAGAATGGCGCGGAGCAGCCGCCGCTCCTCTCCCCTGAGCGACATGAGCGCGTCGCCGCGCCGGAGCACCAGACCCCCGTCCGGGGTGGCATACCGCTCTTGCAGATCTCCCAGCTCCTCTGCGCGCAGCAGCGCGACCGTGCTAGCCCCAGCCAAGTCGACAATGCGGACCAGCGAGGAGGGCCCCGCCAGATCCGTCGCAACGACGCGCCGCTCGCTCTCGGCGAGGATCGTTTTCTGCGCTGCGCGTGTCACGACCAGGGGACGGGACGGTCCGTCCAGCAGTCCGGTCAGCACGTCCGCCGCAGCGTCAGGGCGGCCCGTCCTCCGCGCCGCCGCCTGCATCCGCTGCAGGCGACCCGGCTCCCGCAGCACCTCGTCGATCTTCCAGCCGATCGTCGCGGGAGTGTTGCAGCGGACCGCCGCCCCCTGCTCCATCAGGTAATCGCCGTTGCGAACCTCCTGCCCCGGGATGGTGTTCACAAGCACCATGGGCAGCCCTGCAGCCATGCACTCCGACGCCGACAGCCCGCCCGGCTTGCCCACAAACAAGTCGGCGCGGCGAAGCAGCTGCGGCATCTCCGCCGTCAACCCGAGCACGCGATAACGGTCGCCCGCGGGCGCCACCAGCTCCTCGATACGCTGTCGCAGCGCATTGTTGCGTCCGCACAAGACCGTGGCAGTGAAGGACGAGCGCATGTGCAGCGTCTGCCGCACGACCGAGACGGCATAGTCGCCGCCAGTCGCGCCCGCCGAGATGAGCAACATCGGGGGCTCGTTTGCACCGCGCGCAGCCGCTACGTTCGGCTGGGTAGCGATCGGGATGCCCGTGGCCGCGACGCGGTCGGGGGGCAAACCCAGCGCCATCAGTTCCACCCTCCCCTCCTCCCTGGCCAGGAAGAGCGCGTGGAACGCGCCCGTAAGCCACAGGCCCTGGAAGTCGTAGTCCGTCGTGACGACGGCGGTCCTCGCGTCAATCACGCCACGAAGGAGCAGTGATGCCAGCAGTTGGGCTGGCAGGAAGTGCGTGGAGATGATCGCGGTGGGCCGGAATCGCTTGATCGCACCGATCACTGGAAGAGGGTTCACCCGTGTCCAGGGGTCTACTGGGCCCCGGCGCCGGAACGGACGGTCGTTGATGTCGTAGCCCCACTCGACCAGCCAGGGCAAGTCCTCGACCAGGACGAAGTACCCCTTGCCCAGCAGTGTGCGGTAGAGCACGCTGCTCACCTGCAGCACGTCCAGTACCTGCACCTCGTCGATGTCGGCACGCGCGGAACAGGCCTGCTGCAACGCCGCCGCGGCGCTGTTATGCCCAGCTCCTACGCCTGCTGACAGGATAAGTACGCGTTCCCTCCCGGCGGCGTCGGGGCCGCGTGCCGACGTTCTGCGCATGAAGAGAGTCTAGCGGGCCGTATCATCACCGCTTGGCCCCAACGTGTACTCGATCAGATGACGTCATCTACGGGCGCCACAAGAGCCCCTCCTGGTCTCCGCACTCTCTCCA
Source organism: Pseudarthrobacter sp. YAF2 (assembly GCF_052113345.1). Lineage (NCBI taxonomy): Bacteria > Bacillati > Actinomycetota > Actinomycetes > Micrococcales > Micrococcaceae > Pseudarthrobacter > Pseudarthrobacter sp. YAF2. The sequence continues at coordinate 149,385 of NZ_JBFRDA010000006.1, forward strand.
ACCGCCGGCCAAGGGCCACGCTGCCGAAGCCCGGTTTCACATCCAACTGCACGATGAAAGATGACCCCAAGCCATAAATGCTGTTTCTTCCCCCCCCGTGAGCGAAGCACTCCGTCTGGGGAAACATGTCCTGGGGCCATGCCACCTCGACCGACCTCCTGACCTGGACCGAGCAGCCGGTGGCCATCAGCTGCGACGATTCCGAAGACATCTTCTCGGGCAGCATCGTCTGGGACGAGTTCAACACCAGCGGACTCGGAGGGGACCTCTGGCTTCCCACCCTGTGGCCATCTACACCAGCGCGTCTACTGGGTCATGGTCGCCGTTGAAGCCCGGGAGAACAAGGTGGTCCTCTACCGCTCCGACGGCCAGGGCACCATGCCGGTGCTCGACGTCGTTGCTGCCGCCAAGTCCCTGGAAGTGGGCGTCGTGGAGTTCGACGACTACGCCGGAGACATCTTCGAAGGCGTCGCCGAAAGCCTCGCCTTCCTTCAGAACAACGCAGCACAGGACGTGAAGGCATGAGCGCCGCAACACACCAGACCACACCTTCCACCCGACGGGGACCCGTGGGTGTCGCCGTCATCGGGGCCGGCAACATCAGCAAGGCCTACCTGGACAACCTGACGGTCTTCCCTGACCTGAAGGTCCACGTCATCGCCGACCTGTTCGAGGAAGCCGCGGAAGCGCGGGCCAAGGAATACGGCATCCCAGGGTGGGGCGGGGTGGACGCGGCCCTGAACCATCCCGACGTCGAAATCATCGTGAACCTCACCATCCCGGCCGCGCATGTGGAGGTGGCCACGGCGGCCGTGAACGCCGGCAAGCACGTCTTAACCGAGAAGCCGTTCTCCCTGGACCGCGAATCCGGCCTGGCGCTCCTGAAGACAGCCGACGCCGCAGACATCCGCCTGGGCTGCGCACCGGACACATTCCTGGGCGCGGGACTGCAGACGGCCCGGCGGATCATCGAACGCGGTAACATCGGCACCCCGTTGACGGCCCTGACCATGTTCCAGACGCCGGGCCCGCAGTCCTGGCACCCGAACCCGGCCTTCCTTTTCGCCCACGGCGCGGGTCCGCTCTTCGACATGGGCCCGTACTACATCACTGCCCTGGTCCTGACTTTCGGCTCGGTCCGGAAGGTCGCCGCCGTCGGGTCCAAAGCCAAGGACGTCCGCGTGGTCGGTTCCGGGCCCAAGGCCGGGGAGGAATTCGCCGTCGAGGTCCCCACCCACGTCTCCGCGATGCTGCAGTTCGAGGGCGGTGCCTCGTCGCACAGCGTCTACAGCTTCGAGTCCCCGCGCATCCGGACGGGTTTCGTGGAGATCACCGGCACCGAGGGCACCCTGGAACTGCCTGACCCCAACTACTTCGACGGCGACCTCAAGCTCTGGCGCGCGGGAGCCGAAGAAGCGGAAACCATTCGCGCCACGGGACCGGCCAACGGCCGCGGGATGGGCGTGCTGGACATGGCCCGTTCCCTCCGCGCCGGTGTCCCGCACCGCGCCCAGGGAGCCCTCGCCTACCACGTGGTCGATACCCTGGTTTCCATTTCCGAGTCCGCCGAAACCGGCACTTTTTTGGGCGTTGACAGCTCCGCCGTAACGTCGCCGGCCCTCCCCGAGGACTGGGAACCGACGGCCGCCACCCTCTAGGAACCCACTCATGACCAGCTCCGCACCTGCCCCCACCAACCCCCAGAATGGCCACCCGGAAGGCGAAACCCTCGGTGTCGCGGCCATCGGCTACGCGTTCATGGGCAAAGCCCATTCCAATGCGTGGCGGAACGTGGCCAGTTTCTTCGATGTTCCGGCCTTCGAGCAGAAGGTCCTGGTGGGCCGGGACGCGGAAAAGGTCGCCGAGGCCGCGGACAGGTACGGGTGGGCCGAGTGGGCCACGGATTGGCGCCAGGTCCTGGGACGCGATGACATCCATATCGTGGACATCTGCGCCCCGGGCTGGATGCACTCCGAAATCGCCATCGCGGCGCTGGAAGCCGGAAAGCACGTGCTCCTGGAGAAGCCCCTCGCGAACACCATCGCCGAGGCGGAAGCGATGACCGAGGCCGCGCGTGCCGCCCGTGCGCGCGGCATCCAGTCCATGATCGGATTTAACTACCGCCGCGTCCCGGCGCTGGCCCTCGCGAGGGAACTGATCGCCGAGGGGCGCCTGGGTGCGGTCCGACATGTCCGTGCCGCGTACCTGCAGGATTGGCTGGCGGACGCCCAGGCCCCCATGACCTGGCGCCTGCGGAAGGAAACCGCGGGCTCCGGAGCTCTGGGCGACATCGCCTCCCACGCCATTGACCAGATCCAGTTCCTTACCGGGGAAAGCATCCTTGAGGCCTCCGGGGTGTTGAAGACGTTCGTCACCCAGCGGCCGGGCCCGGACGGGCTGGAGGACGTCACCGTGGACGACGCCGCGTGGGCAACCTTCTGGCTTACTGGAGACATCGGCGCCTCCGTCGAAGCATCCCGTGTGGCGACGGGCCAGAAGAACAGCCTCCAGATAGAGATGTACGGCACCGACGGCGCGTTGACCTTCAACCTGGAGTCGCTGAATGAACTCAGGTTTCTGGACGCTACCCTGCCCGTTCGCGAGCAGGGGTTCCGCCGGATCCTGGTCAACGAACCCGAACACCCCTACCTGGCCGCCTGGTGGCCGCAAGGACATGTGATCGGCTGGGAACACACCTTCACCCATCAGGTCCGCGACTTCCTGCTGGCCATCAGGGACGGAAGCCAGCCTTCGCCGTCGTTCGAAGAAGGACTGAACGTCCAATACGTCCTGGACGCCGTGGAGGAATCCGCGGCCAACAAAAGCACCCTCACCGTCGTGCGCCACTAGCGCCCCGCCACCAGCCAAGGAGCCCCACCATGCCCCGCCCGTTTACCCTGTTCACCGGCCAATGGGCCGACCTGCCCTTCGAAGAAGTCGCGCGCCTGGCCTCCGGCTGGGGCTACGACGGCCTGGAAATCGCCGTCTCCGGGGACCACCTGGACGCCTGGCGCTGGGACGAACCCGGCTACATCGACTCCAAACTCGCCATCCTGGAGAAGTACAACCTCAAGGTCTGGGCCATCTCCAACCACCTCAAAGGCCAGGCCGTCTGCGATGACCCCATCGACTTCCGCCACCAAGCCATCGTCGGGCCCAAAGTATGGGGCGACGGCGACCCCGAAGGCGTCCGCCAACGCGCCGCCGAGGAAATGCAACACACCGCCCGGCTCGCCCGCGCTCTGGGTGTGGACACCGTCGTCGGGTTCACCGGCTCCTCCATCTGGCAATACGTCGCCATGTTCCCACCCGTCCCCGAAAAAGTCATCGACGCCGGCTACCAGGACTTCGCCGACCGCTGGAACCCCATCCTGGACGTCTTCGACGAACACGGCGTCCGCTTCGCCCACGAAGTCCACCCCTCCGARATCGCCTACGACTACTGGACCACGCACCGCACCCTCGAAGCCATCGGCCACCGCGAAGCGTTCGGCCTGAACTGGGACCCCTCCCACATGATATGGCAGGGCATCGACCCCGTCTCCTTCATCTGGGACTTCAAAGACCGGATCTACCACGTGGACTGCAAAGACACCAAGATCCGCCAAACCGGCCGAAACACCGTCCTGGGCTCCCACCTGCCCTGGGGCGATCCCCGCCGCGGCTGGGACTTCGTCTCCGCCGGCCGCGGCGACGTCCCCTGGGAAGCCTCCTTCCGCGCCCAGGCCGCCATCGGCTACAACGGCCCCATCAGCATCGAATGGGAAGACACCGGCATGGACCGCCTCCACGGCGCCCCCGAAGCCCTCGCCAACCTCAAAAACGGGCAAAGGAGCTCATCATTGCGTCGTGATCGATCAGACAGGGATGGCGCTGCTCTCGAAACGCGTCGAGTCGAACGACGAAAACGCACTCCTCGAACTCAGCCACGATCACGGAGATCGCGGATGAACGTGAGGTCTGTTGGGCCAAGATCAGCGTGGACCTGCGCCTCCTCACCGCTTCGCACTGATCTGATCTGATCTGCGACCGTGTCAGGTCTATCAACAGGCTCCGGGCCACGCACGGATGCAGGCCACTTTCATAAGAGCAGCGCCTCGAGCTCTCCAAGTCGCCCGAACATGTCGGGGAGGCCGCGCACACCGTTGCGTACGGACTCGTGCGAGAGCGTGAGGCCAGGGCCGGTGCTCGACTCGACACCGGCGAGGCACCGGAGGATGTTCCACCTCGCGTGCCCCAACCAGCCGCCGATCATAAAGACAAACCAACTTGGACCTGGTGGTGGCAGCACTCCGCCTCCCGCGACATAGCCGGCGAGAACGGAGCGGAAAATGGGGGGTTTGATGTCCTCCAAGCCTGGTCCCTTTGCCAAGCTCAGCGCGGTCGAGCCGAGTTCACTGGACAGGTCGAGCACCCCCGAGAGCTCCCAGTCGAGCACCACCGGCCGCCCCTCTCGAGCGAGCAGATTCCACGGTTGGATGTCCCTGTGGGTCAGCACGACGGGGCCTGGCCGTTCGCAGGTGTCGACGAAGTGGGCAATCGCGAGGAACGTCTCCACTTGAGAGGCGAGCTCATCGGCCCACGGCTGTCCGGTTGCCGTCGCCCGCGCGGCGAGCTCGGACCAGTCTTGTGACGTCGGGTCCTCGATCGATACATTCGTCCATGCGACGTCGAGCGCATGGATGCGAGCGAGGATCTCGCCGACCTCAAACGCGTACGCTGCCGACACCGGCGCTTCGGGCACCTTCTCGCCTTCGACCCATCGGTGAACGAGCGTATAGTGGCTGGCCGAGATTGGCTCTGGCATCGGAATGCCGGCAGCGAAGGCCGCCCGCTCAAACCTGAACACGTCCTCGACGCGATAGGTCCAGCGGCGGTCGACGACGTTCAGCTCCTTTATTGCGAACGACCCCTGGTCGGTGTCCAGCCGGTACATCCGGTTGGCGAACCCGCCAAGCACGCGGATCATCGGCCCCATCGGGGCGCCGAGATGCGAAAGATTCACCCACCCATTCTAGGAGCTGGCGCTTCATCGAGGCACCGGACATTCCCACAATGCATGCTGACGATCACCGGCAGGCCGAGGAACGACCACAGCCCGACCACTTACCAAACACGACTCAGCCCGATGCGAGGTCTCGAAACCTCTGCCCGCCTCGAAACCCTAACGATTCGAGACAACCGGGCAGCAGGCGAGAGCCGGCCTGACTGCCTCTTACACCCGCGGAGAGACATCGGAAGTCGCCATGTCGGGGGCCTAAGCGCCGCCGTTCATGGATCAAACCACCCCAAATCGCAGTCACATTGTGCTCCAAGAACCAACTTCCAAGGCACCGTGATCGAAAGCTTGATGGCCCAACCAGGCATCGGGCTCACGTCCTCACGGCCCTCCAATAAAACAGACGTAAGTATGGACCCTGTCCACACCCCAATTGCCAGGACAACCCTCGGGGCGCGACTCTCGCGGGCACGCCCTAAGACCGCCTCCCAGGGGCGGCTCTTTAGCGAGATCGTACAGTCATGTCGTCCTCCGCTCCCCCGGACCATGAATAGGTGTAGGCCAGCCCGGGTCTACCCGACAGAACCGGAACGAGGACCGCATAGACCCCAGGACAGCAGGAGGGCCACCAGCCAGGACCCTGAACCCGCCAACCGCACACCTGAATAGGGCCCCGCGGCAGCCAGGCCACACCCGCGACCAACTCGCCAGAAGACGGGACACAAGCTTTGTCAACACGTCAAAGCAATCGCCCCTGACGAGGGAAAACGTCGTGCCCGAGGTGGGACTCGAACTGTATTCCGGGCCTTGCAAACACTCGGCTCCCGCGAGAACATGCGGAATTCGAAGAAGTCCGGCAGCTGTACGAGGCAGTACGAGACGAAATGTGTGGACATTGTCCACACCCCATTTTCAGGGGGTCAAGGGCTACCGGGGCACCAGATGCCCAGAAATCTGGGCGGCAGAGTCCAACAAGTCGATAGTGCCCGCGGCGACTCCGACGACGAGGTCGAAGCCTTCCTCCGTGGTGAAGCCATGCCGGTAACCGTTGATCCAGAGCAACAGCACCATGAGCGTCCACGCGGTCCGTTTGTTCCCATCAATGAGTGGATGGAACCGTGCGACCGACTCCAACAACGCGGCCGCCTTGACCGCCAGTTCGGGATAAGCCTCCGCGCCCATGACAGTCGTAGCCGGCCTGGCCAACGCCGAGGCCAACAAGCCGACATCACGGATATGGAAGCCGTAGCGATCAACTACCTGAAGTGCATCCTCAATGTCCAGGTACGCCGTCACGCGTCCTCAAGGCGCTTCAGCAACTCAGCATCATGACTCATAACAAAATCAAGGCCCTCACTGATCTCACGCCGCCGCGCGTGGCGCTGCAGAACCAACTCTGCCCCCTGCAACAGCAGCGCGGACTTGGACGTGTGTTCCTCGGCAGCCAACTTCTCCAGCCGCCGATCGAGGTCTTCAGGGACACGAAGATTCATAGCCATGCCCTTATGGTACCAAAACGGTACTGACACCTCCAGCAATCCGCACCCGCCTTTGATTCGACTCCCGAGCTCAAGGGGCCGTGGCCGCAGGCATAAAGTCTTGCTGGCTGTCTCTTTCAGTCGGCCAGGCGCCTACCTCCGAAGGGTGTTGTCAGCTTTACCGAACGGCCGTTATCAGCCTTCGAATTTGGCCGGGGGAAGGCTCGGAGGACGCCCCTGGCATCGTGACTGGGCCTTTTCTCTCACCTGCCGGGTCGTGACAACGTTATCCCCGCGCAGTTTCGACGTTTTGCCCTCAGTCGCCGGCCTGCCATCACCCTTGGGAGGAGTGGCGCTTCAAGGGTAGCCCACGGCGGCCATCCGGAGCCATGATCGCAGCATGACTGATCCCCAACGGAAGCTGTCCGCCGCCGAACTCGCCGAGGCCGGGCTCACCGGCTGGCACGTGACCGGCGAGGCCCTCACCGCCACCTTCAAGACCCGGAAGTTCTCCACCGGCCTGGCGCTCGTAAACCGCATCGGAACCTCCGCCGAGCAGGCCAACCACCACCACGACCTCACACTCACCTACCCCGAGGTCGGCGTCACGCTCTCAAGCCACGACGTCGGCGGGATCACCAGCCGCGACATCGACCTGGCCCGCACCATCAGCGGCCACGCCGCAGGCCTCGGAGTCGCCGCCACGGAATGAGTCCGCGCCGCCGGGCACGCGGCGAACAGATCGTCGAGGCGCCAAGCGGATACGCCAAGAGCCTCCGTCGGGGCCGGCACCATCCTCGCCGCAGGACACGCCAACGCCGCATTACAGACGGGTGCCAAACTCCTGGCAGTCCCGGAGTCACCCCCGCCCTGCTCGACCATATGCTGTCGCTGGACGTTCCAGCACTTCCCCGCGTGCATTTCTTCAACCTGCTGTAGCCGGAATAATGGCCACTTTGGCCTCACCACGCAGGCAGCCACGAATGATGAAAATAAGATTCCTGCGCTGGGCAGCCTTATGGCAGCGCCAAAACTGCCAGTTCCCCGCCTCAGAAGACTGACAGAATCACCATTATCGGCCTTTCAAATAGGCCGGGGATATCTAACGACAAGTACCCGCCCTAGCGTGCTTCGTCGCCGGTGGCTGGTTGACCAACAACGGCTTCACTGCGGCGCTTGAACGTGAAGGTCGAAGACGAGGACGCTACTCTCCTGACCGCTGATGTAGTTCGTGATGAAGGATTTGAAAGCGTGGTGCATCGGGTCATACAGTGCCGGGTCAGTGATCAATGGTTCACCGACGTAATAGTTCCGATCACCCTGCGACGCGAAAGACACTATGTAGGCCTGATGGAATCCCTGCCCTAATCCTTCGGGGCTGTTTTGTGCCCCGGACTCGATACTCAGGATGTAGGGGCGCCCATCCCGCTTGGATGTTTGTATCTCGTGGAACTTTTGCTCGATTTCTTGTAAGTCCTTGCCGTCGATGTCGTCACGGTAACGGAACAGCACGATGTGCCGGACAATCCCCGGGCCATAGTCAGGCCGTGTCAGCGATATTTCGCGTTCATTTTCGGCGTCATCCGTCATGTGCGCCCTGCTCCTCTGTTCTCTTAGGCGGGAACGGCGTTCCTTCCCTGTCTGGGTTAGTGAAGCCAGGGCTGCCGAGACCGAGCGGGCCAGGCAGGGCGCCGTTCCAGCCCTCTATGCCGTGTGGTCCTCAGCGGGGCGCTTCAGGGCGCGGCAGCCCGTGAGGAGTCGGCCCGTTCCAGCCATTTCTCTGTCTCAAGTGTGACTTCCTCGATGCTCTTTCCGGTCCAGCGGGAAATTGTGATGTTCACCTGCGCCTGGAAGTTGGTTACGAGGTCGAGGTCGGGATTGAGCAGCCACTGGAGCTCCATCCCGTCCATCAGTGCGATCAAAGAGCGCGACTCCAGATCGATTGCATCGTCAGGAAGCGGCAGGATGTCGCCGGCGTCCCTGGCAATGCTTAAGTGCCGATTGAATCCGTGGAGCGAATCTTCGTAACGCTTGACGATAAAGTCGCGGGCGGGATGTTCTGGATTTGAGGCCTCAGTGCTTAGGGTCAGGAAAAGTTCAATGAACCCCCGGTGCGTCGTGTGGTAGCGCATGAGCGGAATCAGGGCCCGGATGTGTTCAAGACCTGTATGGGGTCCCTGCCAGCGGGACGATTCTTCCTGCCAGTGGCGCAAAACCGCTATCAGCAGCCCTTCTTTGCTGCCGAAGTAGCGGATCAGAGCCGCTCCGGTCACGCCAACTTCCTCGGCTATGTGACGCAATGAGCCCGCGTGATACCCATGCCTGGCGAATATGCGTGCAGCCGCATCGACGATTTCCTGGCGCCGCAGCACCCCTTTTTTATACGGGCCTCGGCTCGTGAGTGAAGCTGACATGCCACCTCTTCCCTTCCTCGGTATCCCATCCTATGGCCCTCTTGCCAAATCAGGAACACCTGTTTATGTTTGGCGAAACCGAATCGCTCGGTTTCTTTTGGATGGCCACGCGCACATCCAGTGAGACAGGTGTTCAGATCAATGAGGAGATGTACATGTCCGCTCTCGAACAGCACGAGATAACAGCCCGATGAAAAAACCAACCTTGTTTAAAGGCCACACCCGACGCCTAACCGGCGTTGCCGTCGCAGCCGGCATAGCAGCCACGGCCATCGCACCAGCCGTCGCGTCGCCACCGCTGGCACCCACCGCGCAACCGGCGGAGCCCTCTGCCCTGGGTGAAGCCGCATACCAGCGACCTCTTGGACTCATCGGGAGCACCCCATGCAGCACTCACGACTGGCAACGCTGTGCAGGCGATACCTCCGAACCCAATACCTCGCCGTTCCAGCTCGGCAACCCCATGGCTCAGCCCGGCCTCGGGATTCCGCTCGGCGGACTCGGAGCAGGTTCTTTCATGATCAATCAGGCCGGGACCTTCGGTCCATGGAACATGGGCGGGTCCACAAACACGAACTACGAGAAGCGCATCCTGCCCCAGGCCGCGATACACATTCGTGAACAGCAGCCAGGCCAAACTGCCACGACCAAGACGCTCGCCGTCAACAGCTCCGAGTTCGGGTCCGTCCTCCCTGCCTGGTCGATCCTGGACGCTGGGAGCGGGACATACAGTGCGCTCTACCCCTTCGGCCGCATCGACTACGCCGACCCCGTACCCTCCACATCCGTGTCAACAACGTTCTGGACACCAATCGTGGCCGGCAACGACGAATCCTCATCCCAGCCCGTGGCCTACTTCGATGTGGAACTCACGAACGAAACGAGCAAGCCGACGAACGTGTCGACCATGTTCACCTTCCCCAATGCTCCAGCACACGTGGGCAGCACAGTACAGAACACCCCCAGCTCCGTTCCCAGTGTCCGCACCGGCTACACCAGCCGCGAGACCGAGGATCACAGTAACAAAATCACCGGTATCACACTGGGGGCTTCCAGCCCCGCTAACACCGCAGACTCGCAGAACAGCGAGTGGACCACTGCTGTGCGAAGTGAACCCGGACAGCGAGTCACCTACGCAACATCCTGGAACGCCGACGGCGACGGCTCTGACATCTACACCCCCTTCAGTGCAACCGGCAGTCTCCCCAACTCGGCCCTCGACGGCAGCAACTCCGCCAGCGCCCTCGCAGTTGAGATGAACCTGCCGGCCCATAAAACGCAAACCGTTCACTTCGTCCTGGCCTGGGACTTCCCCCAGATCACTTTCGGTACTGCGGGCGACACATCCTGGATGCGGCGCTACACCTCCTTCTACGGAGCGCGTGAAGACGCGCAAAACAACTATGTCCCGGGCAGTTATCCCGGCAACCAGGGCTTTGCCATCGCTGCGCGGAACCTCGCACGCGTGGACGAGGCAAAGGAAGCGGTGGAACGCTGGTGGAAGCCGGTAGCGCTCGATGACACGGTGTCGCCCGCGGTCCGCATGGCCGCGCTGAACGAACTCAATCAGCTCACGTTCAACGGCTCCTTCTGGGAATCCGGCCTCGTCTCCACTCCACACCAGAGCGACGTACCCCGGGTAGGCGCGGCAGTCCCTGGCACCCACCTGTTTCACACGCTCACGGGCGGTGGCTGGGCCGACGCCGGGGAGGTCGACGTCCAGGGTCAGATGGCGATTGCCCTGCGTGAGCTGTTTCCCTCCATCGAAGCCGACTCTGTCCGCGCGACGTCCGAGATGATTGCCCAAGACCCCAACGGCCGGGCGCCCGGCAGCCCGGGCTTCAATCCGCCGATCGACGGCTATATCTGGTGGCAGCTGAGCGCGCCGTGGCTGCTGTGGGAGAAATCTACCGGCCCAGCCGCACCCGAAGATACCTTCTTCGACCGTCCGGTCAAGTACCTCCTCCGCGCGTACGGCGCGTATCGCAGCTCGGGCAACGATTCTCTGTTGCGCGAGACATATCCGGCGATGCTGCGTGCATGGACGCACGACGTCCAACCCCGGATACCGCAGGGAGACACGCTTCCCACGGAGCCGGCCGTCTTCGCCAGCACCTATGACGTGATGGGGCAATCCGGCGGAGTGCACGGGGTCTACAACTCCGGCCTGTACATCCTGGCCACAGAGATCATGGCAGCCGCTACTCAGGACGCTAAACGGCTCGGGATCTCCGAAGCCTCGGCGGTCAATGTCGACGCCCTCAATCACACGCGGGCCAGTTCCCAGGCCGCGTACGAGGCCGCGTTCTGGACCGGGAGCTACTACAAGTTCACCGATGCAGGCGCCAGATCCTCCGACGTCTTCGTCGACGTGCTGTGGCCTCAGCATGTGGCCGAGCAGCTCGCGCTGCCCGACATCAATCCGCCCGAACGCATGGCCGCGCACCTGACGAACACCTTTGACCTTCTCACGCAGGTGAAGGACTCCACAGGGCATACGCTCGGAGCGCCGAACCTCGTCCCGAGCGGGGGCAAGCCCTACCCATTCCTGCCCAACCGGCCCAGGGAAGTCGGTTTCCAAGCGGCAGAGGTGTGGACTGGAACGAACTTCGAGGTCGCCGGAACGCTCATCCGGGAAGGCCACCGACTCGGACGACCCGACTTGGTCGCCGATGGAAACGAGCTCGCGGAGGGTCTGGTGCACCAGATATACAGCCCCACCGCGGCCGCTGGCGGCGCCTACGCCTTCAATACCCCCGAGGCGTGGAACGGCTACGACACCACCACCTACCGGGCGGCCTACTACGTGCGAGCCCTGGCCGCCTGGGACACGTACGCGTCGGCCCGCCGCCAGTGACAGCGCAGACCTAACGGGCGTGCACCAAACTGAGAACGCAGGGTCGGGGCCGAGACCCTGCGTTCTCATCCCGTCCGTGAGTCAAAGGTTCGGGCCACCGTCGGATGCGGTATGCCGGCACTTCATCGGCCAGTATCGAAAAGCCGTTCATGCCTTAGTTCGACCTGGCATGAACGTACGAGCGTCGCAGTGACGAGTATTCCTTCAGGCATCCCTGCTTCCATCACGCCAACTTCCTCGGGCATGTGACTCACGGGGCCTGCCCGCCCCCATGTCGGGACAATTTTCATGCGGCGGCATCGACGGCTTGCCGGGACCGCTGGACGACCTTTACGGTCCGGGCTCTTGAGTGAAGCTGACGACCACCTGTTACATCCCTCCGTACCAAGCTCCGTCGCGCTCTTGCCAAATTCAGAACACCTGTTTATATTTGGTGAAAAGTAATCGACCAGTTCGTTTTCGAGTGGCCTAGCCCACACCGGGTGACGCAAGTGTTCAGATCAATGAGGAGATGCACATGTCCGCTGTCGAACAGCAGGAGACAACAGCACCTGCGCTTTTAGGCGTCGGAATACTGGGAGCAGGCCCAGTGACGCAGGCAATTCACCTACCCACCCTGGCCAGGCTCACCCGAACATTCTTTGTCGCCCATGTGATGGACGTTGACGAGGGCATTGCTGAATCAGTTGCCGGACGTGTAGGCGCACGCTTTTCCACCAGCGTCGAAGCGCTGCTGGCAGACCCGGAGGTCGAAGTAGTAGTGATCTGCAGCCCGCACCAGTTCCACGCCGAGCAGGTCATCGCCGCGTGCCGGGCCGGCAAGCGCGCGATCCTGTGTGAAAAGCCATTTGCCATGAGCGGTGAAGAAGCGGCCCGGATCTCGGACGTTTCTGCCGAGACCGGTGTGCCAATCATTGTGGGCGCGATGCACACTTTCGACCCGGGGTGGGCAGCAGCGGTTGAAGCCTGGGGCGACTTGGCCGAGACAGCACACACCTTGCGGTCATCAATCGTGCTGCCTCCAAATCCCCGATTTGAGGATTTCGCCACGGAGGTCGTTGCCCGCCCGGCCACTCCCCCGGCTCCTGACCTTCGCGATCCCGCGGTCTTGGAGGGCTCGATCCGCGGAGGCGTGATGGGTCTGGCGATCCACGACCTTCCGCTGGTGCGCCGATTCGTACCGTCGTTCACCGATCTCGAGGTACTTCGCGCCGAGGCACTGAAGCCGTTCGGCTACCTAATAGTCGCCCAGGCCAGTGGCCGAACCATTGATCTTCAGGCCGTCATGTCCGACAACTGGGAACCTGAATGGACATTCGAAGCGATAAGTGACACCCAAGCACTGAAGGTGACTTTCACACCCTCCTACGTGCAGGCCGGATCCGCCGTGGCCGAACTGTCTGACGGCGAGAAGACCCAAGTCTTTGGCCCTTTTGACGCCAATGGTTACGAAGGGGAATGGCAGTTCCTTGCCCTCTTGGCACGGGGCGAAGCCAATCCTCCAAGCGCCGACACTCTGATCCAGGACCTGCAATTTGCACTCGCAACAGCCGACGCGGCGGCGTCAGCAGCACTGAAACGAGAAGAGGCCGCAGCATGAGAACCACATTCGACGTTCATGCGGAGAACGGCGCCGCTCAGACTGGCGCGGTCTCGTCTGTCATCGCGTCCCTGCCCATGTCCTTGGCCTCGGGACAGGCCGGTACGGCTGCGCTGCGGGGCGTCTCCGGCACGAAAGGTTGGGCGCATCGAGCCGCCGAAACCATCACCAAAGGTGCGGCCGGGGTCGCGGTGATCGCGCCGGAACCAGGCGACACGCAGTCCCTTGAACGAATTGCGGCCAGCACGTCGGTGCCCGTGGTGCTCGGCTTCCGCTGGGCTTCCAACCCTGCCGTAGCCCACGCAGTGGAGGTCTACCAACAGGCAGCGCCTGATAGCGCCCTGGTTGAAGTAACCGCATACATACGCGACAGCATTCCCATCGTGCAGGTGAGGGCCGAACTCCTGGTGCTGGCCGCGAGACTTCTGGGACCCCTTGATGCCGTTCGCACTCTCCGCACCAACAAGAACGGTTTTGCCGTTGCTGCCACCCTCACCGGATCGGGGACGCCCCTGACCATAGTGGCCGTAGTCTCAAACGCTTTGAACAACGACGTGCGTGTCCGGATGCTGACCAGGAACGGTTGCGTCGACCTCTCGATCCCTGCTCCTGACACAGCCCGCCCGGCAACGCTGAAGAGAACAGACCCCCAAGGTGCACTGATCTCTCCAGCACATTACGAATCATCCCACCGCGCAACCTGGAAACGCCTGGCAGCCCTGGCTGCCAGCGGTTCCACCGCACCGGACCTCGCGGAATTCCGAACCGCGATCGCATACCCCTAGCAGGCCCAACCCATCCATCTCAACGAAGAGCAAGGCCCGGGACACCAGGCCAGAAAAGGAAAGAACAATGACGAATCCCAACAGCACTACCGCCACATCAGTCTCACGCCGCGGCTTCCTTGGACTCACCGCGGCAGCTGCCGCAGTTCCGCTTCTTGCCGCCTGCGGCGCAGGATCCTCCCAGGGCGGAGGTTCGGGCGCCGGGGGCACCGTGAAGTTCTGGGACATGCCATGGGGTCCAGCCGCGTACACGGATGCAGCCAAGAAAATCACGGAATCGTATGCACCCGAAGGTGGAAAAGCCCGAGCGACCTATCAGTCAATCCCGTGGAACAACTACTACCAGACCTTCTCTTCGGCCATTGCCTCCAAGACGGGGCCGGCAGTATCCACCGGTGCCGGATTCCAGGCGTTCCAGTTCGAAGAGCAGAACCAGATCGCCTACGCCGACAAAGTTGTCGAGGAACTCAAAAAGAACGGCATGTTCGATGATTTCCTCCCCGGCGTGCTCGAACCCTTTGCGTCCGACAAGGGCTACATCGCCATTCCCTGGCAGCTGGATCCGCGGGTGTTCTGGTACCGCAAGTCACTCTTCGAGCAGGCCGGAGCTGAACTTCCCAAGGACTGGCCCACACTGCTGGAAGCCGGCAAGAAACTCAAAGCAATCGGGGCGTTCGGCTTCGGTACCGGCGCCGGAGCCGGCAACAACATCGGAACCCAGTCCGTGGTCCAGATGTTGCTCAACAACGGCGGTGGCTTGTTTACCAAGGACGGCCAGCCGGATGCCCTCAATGACCGAAACGTTGAGGCCGTGGAGTTCATCCGCGAACTCGTCTCCAACGGCATCGTGGACCCGGCCGCAGTGAGCTACAACGAGGACAGCCTCACCAGCCAGTGGAAAGACAAGAAGATTGCCTTCGGACTCCACTCTCCTGGCCTTACCGAGCGCACCGGGGACACCTCAGGTGACATCCTGGTCGCCGATCCGATCGCTGGCCCACACGGCGACAAAGCGACCCTCACGTATGGCAACAACATCATGATGTACAAGAACACCCCGTCGCAGGAGTCTTCTGAGGCGTTCCTCGTCTACTACCTGGGCCAGCTGAAGGAACTGTGGAAGCAGGGTGTGGTGGGAGCCATGCCGGTGTTCAAATCCATCACAGAGCTTCCCGAGTTCCAGAAGGATGCCAACAACGTCAAGATCATCAAGGACTGGCAGCCGATCTCCAAGACGTTCAGCGCCCAAGGCACCAGGCTCTTCGCAGCGCTGGCAGCTGTTGAAGGTGGGCAGTTCCTTGGCCAGTTCACGCAGACGGTACTTGGCGGTAAGACCGATGCGAAGAGCGCACTGCGGGACCTGCAGTCCGGCATTGAATCAGTAATGAAAAAGTAAGGCTGAAACGTGTCCTCATCCACTGCCCGCATTGGCCTGGACCGGGCCCGCCGGGGCGTATCCCCCGGCGGGCCCGGCAGGCCGGGAAACCGCAAGAGCAAGCTCAGTACCCAAACCCGCCGGACCTTCTTTTGGCTATTGTTGCCCTCGGTGGTCCTCCTGGTCCTCATCTATGCCTATCCACTCATTTATGCCGGAGTGCAAGCCACACATGACGGTTCCCTGATCGAAACCGGCAAGTTCATCGGTGGGGAGAACTTTGCAAGTGTGCTCTCGTCGTCGGCGTTCTGGAAGGCCGCCCGATTCACCGTGCTGTTCACCCTCGTCGGGGTGTTCGGCTCCTGGCTTGTCGGAATGGG
Organism: Pseudarthrobacter sp. YAF2; assembly: GCF_052113345.1. Lineage (NCBI taxonomy): Bacteria > Bacillati > Actinomycetota > Actinomycetes > Micrococcales > Micrococcaceae > Pseudarthrobacter > Pseudarthrobacter sp. YAF2. Next base: position 165,273 of record NZ_JBFRDA010000006.1, read on the forward strand.
ACTGGCCCTGCTGTTGCGCACCAAGATCCCGGCAAACGGAGTCTTCAAGGTGTTGCTGCTCCTGCCATGGGTAGTGCCTATCGTCGTCTCCGCAGCCGCCTGGAACTGGCTGGTGGCGACGCCCGACAGTCCTGTCCCTGCACTGTTCCGCGGCCTCGGCCTGGGTACCCCCTTATTTCTGGCCGACCCTACCTTGGCCGCAGTTACCGTCATGATCTTCAAGGTGTGGGTCAGCTTCCCGTTCATGATGATGATGACATCCTCAGCCTTGGCATCCGTGGACACTTCCGTCTACGAGGCAGCCAGCATGGACGGAGCCAGCCGGTGGCAGCAGTTCAGCCAGATCACTCTCCCGCTGATCTCCCGCTCGACCTACATCAGCTGGATCCTCATGACGATCTTTTGTGTCAATGACTTCCCCACCATTTACCTCCTCACCGGTGGCGGTCCCGTCGATGCGACTACTTCCCTCGTGGTTTTGGCTTACCGCACCGTCTTTCAGAACTTCCAGACGGGCCCGGGCGTAGCTATCGCCTTCCTCATGACTCTCACCCTCGTCGTGGTGTCGGTCATTCTCTACCGCCAGATCCGAAAGTCGAGCATCGAATAATGAATGCAGTACTGCATACCCCCACGGAAGCTGGCCGCCGGCTTCCGCGAGCCACAAGCAAACCCCCTGTGCTTCCTGAAGCCGGTTCGCGCGGGCGTTGGTGGAGGTTCGTCCTGGTTCTCCTCCTCACCGCCATCGTCCTTATCCCCATCATGGTCACGATCGTTCTGTCCTTAACACCAGGACGGACTAGTACTGCCACAGGCCTTACTCTGGAGAACTTCGGCTACATCTTCTCCCAAACACTCGCCACCACCTGGTTGCAGAACAGTTTGATCACCACGTTGGCGACGGTCGTTGTATCAGTCGCCGTGGCGGCACCGGCCGGCTATGTCCTCTCCCGAGGCAGGAGCAAGGCAGTCTCCGGCTACTCGCTGCTCCTGTTTGTCATGCAGTCCCTGCCGATCATCACCTCCGTGGTACCGCTGTTCATCCTGTTCGCCGGGATGGGGCTGGTGGACAACCTTCTGGGCCTGACCATCATCTATGTGGGGTCCACGATGACCGTGGCGACATGGATGATGGCCGCGTACTTCGACTCCATTCCGATGAGCCTGGAGGAAGCAGCCTGGATCGATGGCTGCTCGGTCTTCGGGTCCTTTACCCAGGTCGTGCTGCGCAACTCCCTGCCAGGAGTGCTCTCCACAGCGATCTTTTCCTTCCTGCTCGCATGGAACGACTACCTCGTGGCCATCGTGTTCCTTCGATCAACCGAGATCATCACCCTGCCACTGGGTGTCCAGTCATTTTTCCAGCAGAACCTTACCGACTGGAGTTCAGTCATGGCCCTGGCCGTCGTGATGATGGTCCCGCCAATCATCGTCTTCGCCACCCTGAACAGGTACTTCAGCGTCGGCGGAATCGGCGGGTCCCTCGCCGGACGCTGACACACGCGACAAGCTCGACGCAAGAAAATCGTCAAAGGAAAACATGTCCTACTCCCTCCAGCTGTACACGCTTCGCGATTCCCTCCAGAAAGACTTGCCTGGCACCATCAGGAAAGTCGCTGCTATCGGCTTCAAGAAAGTGGAACCGTACAACTTCGTGGCTACAGTCAAAGAGCTCAGCGCCGCGTTGAAGAAAAACGGCCTCACGGCTCCTTCCGGCCACGCCCCGCTTTTAAGCCAGGACCAGGATGAGATCTTCGCCGCGGCGAGGGAACTCGGCATCACGACAGTTATCGATCCGTTCCTGCCGGCAGAACACTGGCAGGACCCAGAAAGCATCCTGGCCACAGCGGAGAAACTTAACGTTGCGGCCCGGAAAGGGGCCAAGTACGGCATCCGCGTTGGGTACCACAACCATGCCTGGGAACTGGAGAGCACCATCGACGGCGACACGGCCCTCGAGTACTTCGCCAGCAAGCTGAAGCCCGAAGTTGTTCTGGAAGTCGATACATATTGGGCGGCTGTGGCCGGGCAAGATGCCGCTGATCTGCTGACACGGCTCGGTGACCGGGTGAAGTTCATCCATATCAAGGACGGCCCGATCAGTATCGACACGACGGCCCAGCTCCCTGCCGGCGAGGGAGCAATGGACGTCCCGGCCATCCTCCGGGCAGCCACATCACTGGAAACAGGTGTAGTCGAATTTGATGACTACTCGGGGGACCTCTTTGAGGGGATCAGCAGGTCCCTGGCATACCTGTCCAGCGTCGAAGAACCGGGCGCATGACCGCTATTGCCCTGGCCCGCCTCCCGCACCTCGGCCACACAGGGCCCGTGGGAACCGTCTAGAAGCAACTCAATACATTCCCAGCACCGATGAGCCCCGAGAGCCGGATATGCGTTCACGGGCAGTACGCAGTCCAGCTTCCGGCGCGCCAGAGTACGTTACTTCGACGCACGGCAATCGAGCAGACGCTTCGGTGGACCTCCTCCGCGCAGATCAAGGACCTACGTTGCCTGATTCCCAGTCAAAGACAACCTACGTGCCTGCCCCATGGAAGCCTGTCGACGACTGGATAACACTCAAGAATCAAGACATTGAAATTTTCAGGAATGGACGGCTGATTGACCACGGCCGGGTGGATGACGTTACGAGCGATGGATCCCTGTTGTGGTTGATGCACGACGGAGCGTCGACCAGGCGCATTGCAGAAAATCTGCCAGGAACCTATATCCGACTCGCCTTATAAAAGTGCTGGTTTCGGAAGCATGTTCTTGCGCGAGCTCAAGTCCAGGCGTACAACCGTCCGGATCCGCGCAGTGCGCCCCCCGCCCGCGCCCAGAAAGGAATAGACCATGACAGACCACACCGTCCACATCGAGAACCGACAACTCCAAGGGCCGCACGGGGAAATCCCGATCCGCATCTATACACCATCGACGTCCCGCGCCGAGCCGGTCGGCGTGGTGTGGTGCCACGGGGGATCTTACATTTACGGCGACCTCGACATGGCCGAGAGCGACTGGGTCGCCACCAGCCTGGCCGAGGCCGGGATTTCCGTCGTCGCAGTAGATTACCGACTCGCTCCGGTCCCTCAGTGGGCCCTCGACCTCGGCGCCGAACCGGGCGCCGGTAACGCCTACTACCCCGCAGCGGTCGACGAGATAGAGGCTGTCCTCGCTTGGGCGAACACAGAACTGCATTCGCAGAGTCCCGCCGGCTGGGCACTGGGTGGAGCAAGCGCAGGGGGGACCCTCACAGCAGGATTGACTCTGCGTCTGCGCGATCAGAGCCTCGTCATGCCCTCCAGGCTGCTACTGGCCTACCCTCTCCTGCACCCTCAATTGCCGCAGTTCCGCAGCGAACTGAAGGCAAAGCTCGCCGAACTAACACCGGCCCCTGGCATCCCCCTAACACCGGAAGGCGTCGCAGGGCTGACTTTGAACTATGTGAACGGCGCCCCCAAGCAGTTGGGCGACCCTTACGCGTTCCCTGGTGGGCATGATCTCTCCGGCTTCCCACCCACGTTCATCCTCAACTCGGACGTGGACACCATCCGCGCATCCGGCGACGCCTTTGCCGCCGAACTCGCTAGCGCGGGCGTGGACTTGTTAACCGTCAGGGAACACGGAACAGAGCACGGACACCTCAACGAACCGACGACGATCGGTGCCCAGCGCAGCATCAATCGCATGATTGAGTGGCTTACCTCACCGTGGGCTTACGGTCGATCTGCCGATAGCTCGTCGGCGAGCACGGAGACCTCAACGCGGTGACCACCCCAGGTCCCCTCTCCATGTTGACTGATGAGCAATCCCGGGCTCCGGCCCGTCCTAGAGATCAGCCTGCCTGTGAGTTCTCGCCACGATTGAGCGTCACCAAAACGGCCTGCGCGCAATGGCAGTCATCCTGAGGCTGGATCGTCTGCCGGCGCCAAGGGGTCCTAGGCCCGAACTCAAGGCAGATGATCTGTTCGTCCATTCCCCTGCCAGCTAATTCACCAGCCCAGGAGGGCACATGTTCCACGACACCCAACGGCCGCCCACCGACGAGGAGAGCCTCATCACACCCAGCGACCTGTTTGGTCATCAACCGCTCTCGCTTTCTGTTCAGGTCACGACGGAGGACGACACACAGAGCCGGGACCAGAAAATCAACGAAGTCGTCGACCAACTGATACCTGCCGCGTTCGAACACAGGCACGGCATCCTCGTCACGCAGCAAGACGTCGACTTGTACACCGTCCAGATTGATCCGAGCGTGCCCTGCGGCACCATCCATGAAAAGCGCCACTGACACAACCAGATCGGCACCGATTCCGCGCACACTGTCGCCCTGCCGGCCTCCCCTATCTCCACGCTCCTGCATCGAAAGGAAGTCTTTTGGACGAGAAGTCACACAAGAACACGCCGCTGATCGGTACCGACGTTGGAGGCACCATGCCGTCTCGCTCAGGCCTCGCTGAACTCCCGCTCGAAAGCCGACGTACCTTTGGGGTTGCGATGATCGGTTACGCCTTCATGGGCAAGGCGCACTCGAACGCGTGGCGGAACGTGGCCAGCTTCTTCGATGTTCCGGCCTTCGAACAGAAGGTGCTCGTGGGCCGGGACGCGGGCGCCGTGGCCGAGGCCGCCGCCAGGTATGGCTGGGCGGAGTCGGCTACGGACTGGCAGACGGTGATCACCCGGGATGACATCGACATCGTGGATATCTGCGCGCCGGGCTGGATGCATGCCGAGATCGCCATCGCAGCGCTGGAGGCAGGCAAGCACGTGCTGGTGGAGAAGCCCCTGGCGAACACCCTGGCCGAGGCCGAACTCATGACCGCAGCGGCCGCCAAGGCCCGCGCCCGGGGGGTGCAGTCGATGATCGGCTTCAATTACCGGCGCGTCCCGGCCCTGGCCCTGGCCAGGGAACTGATCGCCGAGGGACGCCTGGGCACCATCCGGCACGTCCGCGCAGCCTACCTCCAGGACTGGCTCGGCGACGCCCAGGCCCCCATGACCTGGCGGCTCCGGAGGAAAACCGCCGGCTCCGGCGCCCTGGGCGACATCGCCTCCCACGCCATCGACCAGATCCAGTTCCTTACCGGGGAAAGCATCCTTGAGGCCTCCGGGGTGTTGAAGACGTTCGTCACCCAGCGGCCGGGCCCGGACGGCCTGGAGGACGTCACCGTGGACGACGCCGCGTGGGCAACCTTCTGGCTTACTGGAAACATCGGCGCCTCCGTCGAAGCATCCCGTGTGGCGACGGGCCAGAAGAACAGCCTCCAGATCGAGGTATACGGCACGAAAGGCGCCCTGACCTTCGACCTCGAAAACCTCAACGAACTTCGCTTCCTGGACGCAACAGCTCCGGTCCGTGAGCAGGGGTTCCGCCGCATCCTGGTCAACGAACCCGAACACCCCTACCTGGAGGCGTGGTGGCCGCAAGGCCACATCATCGGCTGGGAACACACCTTCACCCACCAGGTCCGCGACTTCCTGCTGGCCATCAGGGACGGAACCCAGCCTTCGCCGTCGTTCGAAGAAGGACTGAACGTCCAGTACGTCCTGGACGCCGTGGAGGAATCCGCGGCCAACAAAAGCACCCTCACCGTCGTGCGCCACTAGCGCCCCGCCACCAGCCGCCGCCAGCCCCAAGACCAAGGAGCCCTGCATGCCCCGCCCGTTTACCCTGTTCACCGGCCAGTGGGCCGACCTGCCCTTCGAAGAAGTCGCGCGCCTGGCCTCCGGCTGGGGCTACGACGGCCTTGAGATCGCCGTCTCCGGGGACCACCTGGACGCCTGGCGCTGGGACGAACCCGGCTACGTCGACTCCAAGCTGGCCGTGTTGGACAAGTACAACCTCAAGGTCTGGGCCATCTCCAACCACCTCAAAGGCCAGGCCGTCTGCGATGACCCCATCGACTTCCGCCACGAAGCCATCGTCGGGTCTAAGGTCTGGGGCGACGGCGACCCCGAAGGCGTCCGCCAACGCGCCGCCGAGGAAATGAAACACACCGCCCGGCTCGCCAAAGCACTCGGCGTGGACACCGTCGTCGGCTTCACCGGCTCCGCCATCTGGCAATACGTCGCCATGTTCCCGCCCGTCCCCGAAAAAGTCATCGACGCCGGCTACCAGGACTTCGCCGACCGCTGGAACCCCATCCTGGACGTCTTCGACGAACACGGCGTCCGCTTCGCCCACGAAGTCCACCCCTCCGAAATCGCCTACGACTACTGGACCACGCACCGGACCCTCGAAGCGATCGGCCACCGCGAAGCCTTCGGCCTGAACTGGGACCCCTCCCACATGATGTGGCAGGGCATCGACCCCGTCTCCTTCATCTGGGACTTCAAAGACCGGATCTACCACGTGGACTGCAAAGACACCAAGATCCGCCAAACCGGACGCAACACCGTCCTGGGCTCCCACCTGCCCTGGGGAGACCCCCGCCGCGGCTGGGACTTCGTCTCCGCAGGCCGCGGCGACGTCCCCTGGGAAACCTCCTTCCGGGCGCTGGCCGCCATCGGCTACAACGGCCCCATTTCGGTGGAATGGGAAGACGCCGGCATGGACCGCCTCCACGGCGCCCCCGAAGCCCTCGCCAACCTCAAAAAATACGACTTCCCCGCCTCACAAACCAGCTTCGACGCCGCCTTCAACAGCAACGGCTAACGGTTGCAGGAACTGCTGACGGCCGATGCAACAAGCGGTGTGGTCACCGACCCTGAAAGCACGCACGTCGCCGCTGCTCGTCCGGAAGCCCGTTTGCGATCGCTCCTGCCCGGGTTCGCGCCACGCAAACGTCAGAACCGGAAGATTCATAAAACAGCTAACAGAGGAGCAAACATCGGCATGACCTAACTTTCGATGATGGGTATCGACATCGGCGGCACCGGCATCAAGGGCGGCGTCACTGACCTCACCACTGGCCGCCTTGAAGGAGACAGGGTCCATATCGCGACCCCAAGTCAACGCACTCCCCAGGCCGTCGCTGACGCTGTTGCAGAAGTAGTCCGGGAACTGGAGCAGCGAATGGAAGCGCAATCGGTGGGTGCACCGGTAGGGATTACTTACCCCGGGATCGTCCAGCATGGCGTTGCCCGCTCCGCTGCGAATCTGGACCCGTCGTGGGTTGGCTTGAATATTCAAGCCCTCTTCACAGACCGTTTTGATCGAAGTGTTGAGGTCATCAATGACGCGGACGCTGTTGGCTTGGCTGAGGTGAAATTTGGTGCTGGCAAAGGTGTGAATGGCAAAGTCCTGGCAATCACGCTGGGAACAGGGATCGGTTCGGCATTCGTATTCGATGGAAAACTGGTACCCAACTCTGAACTGGGCCACCTCGAGGTCGGCGGGATTGTCGCGGAAACCAAGGCATCGGCCGTCGCCCGCGAGAGATACAACCTGAACTGGGAGCAATACAGCGTGATCCTGCAGCGCTACTTCTCTCACATTGAATTCCTCTTCTCCCCCGACTTGTTCATAGTGGGCGGCGGGATCTCGGCTTGCGCCGATGAGTACCTTCCCAGGCTGAAACTGAATGCCCCGATCGTGCCGGCCAAACTAAGGAACGACGCGGGCATCATCGGCGCCGCCCTTCAGATAGCTGCTCTTCACCCGGATGCAATTGCCGAACCGCCATCAAGGTCCCCGTTGTAACGTGCAGGTTGAAGTACGCCCCAACCCAACACGGGGGCGGCCCGTTTTGGGCTCCGGAAATGGGGCAATCCAGCCGTGGCCGCTGAGACGCTGGGCTCAGCCGACGCCCGTACCCAAGGACAATCTTTGTGCGTAATCTCCAAGCCGGGCGGGTCGACTTCTTTATGGACAGACCAACACTGGAAAGACGTCGGGTAATGCATCCGAACAGCAGGCCAGCACAAGCACTTGGCATGGCTTACCTAGTCATTGGCGTGCCCGCCAATCCCGCCGCCTGGTGAACTTGAGTCCCTGGCGAAGCGCCCAGGCAGAAGGCGCAGGGATCCCCGATTGAAGCCAGGCGGCCGTGGTGACGGGCTTGGACGTCTAACCGGTCGTTGGCCTGGTGCGGCTTAGAAGGGCAGCGGTAGTTTGGCTGTGCGCCCGCCGTCGAGCGTGATGACTTCACCGGTCAGGAAGGCTGAGCGGTGGCTGGCCAGGAAAACTGCGAGTTCGCCGACGTCTCTGGGCTCGCCCAAGCGGCCCGCGGGGTGCAGCCGATGCAGCGCGTTGCGCGCGGCGGCGGGATCCGATTGGGACTGCAGGTAGTTTTCGCTCAGTTCCGAGGTGATCCATCCTGGTGCGATGGCGTTGCACCTGATGTTGTCCGGACCCAGGTCCACGGCGAGGGCCTTGGTCGTGCCGTGGATGCCGGCTTTGGAGGCGGCGTATGCTGCGTGCTCTGGATTGGCGGCGAGACCTTCGATTGAGCCGATGTTGATGATGCTTCCGCCTCCCGCCTGCCGCATGAACGGCAGCACGGCCTGGGCAAGGAACAGTGGGGTCCGCAGATTCAGTGCCATCATCATGTCCCACTCCTCCGGCAGGATGTCGGAGACGCCGCGCTCGATCATGGTGCCGGCATTATTGACCAGGACGTTGAGGCCGCCGAAGCGGTCCACGGCTTGGTTGACGACGGAGGAATGGACGCCTGTGTCCACCAGGTCCGCTTGGATGGCGAGTACTGAGGGATGGGCTTGGAGGTCAGGGTCGAGGGGCTTGCGCTGGACTACGGCCACCTGGGCCCCCTCTTGCAGGAAACAGTCTACGATTCCACGGCCGATCCCTTGACCGCCGCCGGTCACCAGAGCTGTCTTGCCCTCAAGCTCCATGTTTCTGCTCAATCTGTTTAGGTGGTCGGTCTGCTGCCAGCGAATTAGTCCGTTTCCGGGCTACTGCAAAAGAAGCAGCTTCCGGTATCGCACTCATCTGCATCTTGAGTGGCCTCGGCCAATGACTGAACGCGCTCACCCGCCGGGTCAGCGTAGAGCATGCCGGACATGACTTACTCGCCGTACATCAGGTTGGTGAGGAATGCGTCAAGCTGGCGGCGGGGAAATGCTTCATCGCCGCTTGCGGTGAACGGACGTGCCTGGTCGAGGTACAGCCCCTCCCACGGTGAGCACTTCAGCTCCCCGGCCTCGAAGGGGACAGCCTCGAAGGCCGTGACTTCCGCTGCGGGCGACGGTGCCTGCATTGAGGGCACCCGGGGGTGTGACGGGGCTGCGTAACGGTGGCCGAAAGCGGCGAAAATAGCGCGGTGGCCGATGGAGATCGACATGATCAGTTTTCCTTCCTTGTGGCGGCTGCAGGACAACCCCGTCCCAAAACCCGGGTAAATATTTTTGAACGCTGCGTTCGTAAATTGAACGTGACATTAGTGTGGCATACCTCACCCCAGCCGCGCAATGCAGGGCGGTAAAGGTTTCCTACTTCTCGGCGTCGCCTCGGGCGATAACGACAACCTTTGGTTTGTCGGCGCTGCAGACCAGCAGCCGGCCGAGCCCTCCCTCCTGGATGATCCAGAAAACACTTCGATCCAGGGAGAGCATGTCGATTTGCCCAACCGCGCTCAGGCCATTCCTGGGGAGCACTTGCACCACGTCCCCGCGGGACAACTTCGACCAGTCCGGGACCGGTGCGGGGAGCGGGGGTGTGCGACGGAGCCGTGGAGTACGAGAGTATGTGGGCATGTTCTGATTCCGTTCTGCTGGGAAGATTTCGGGCGCTCCGGCCTTGCAATGGAAGGTAAGGAGGGCCACAATTGAAGTGTTCATTCAATGAACGTGACGTTCAATTTATTGCTCTAGGGTTGCTGCTGCAAGACCCCTCACCAACGGAGATGATGGCCATGAAACGAGGGGAAAAGTCCACTGCCGGCCTCCGCCACACCGCGCCGTCGCAGATCGTACCTGCGTCTGCCACGCCGCATGTTGTTCCCGTTCAGCCAGCCGGCTACGAGCGTTCTCTCTTTCCGGACGTGGCAGGATGACCAGACCCCATTGGCGTCGGCAGCAGAAGCAAAAGCCTCGCAGAGACCCCGCTGAAGTAATACGGGAACGCGACGCACGCAGGACGGCAGCTCTTGCTCAGTGCGTGAGGGAAATCAACAGCGACATGGAAGGACGCGGGCTGACACACAGACTCGTGGCCGAGCGCGTGGGCATACCAGTCCAATACGTGCGCTGGAAGTATCCATCCCTCGAACATCTGCTGGCCATGGCGGATGCCCCACGCTGACCTGAGGGCAACAGCTTGGCGCCACTGAAGGACAGCCGCCCGCACTTCCGTTCGAGACGGAGCCGCCCCGATGGTTGTCTGGCTCGCCCGCTATAGGCCGCACCGCTAAGCTCCCTGTCCCCAAAGCAATCGCAGGTAAACGCCGGTACGTCCCGCAGATTGCCCCCCACTACTCAGCCTGGCTTATCGCCAAGTGACACCAAAAGGAGCTTCAGTCAGGAGTCGCCCGGCTCGAAGCCCAGGAGCGCCTTCGCGATGTCCTTGCCCGCCATTCGAAGGTCATTGATCGTGTCCGGCAGGCTCTCCGAGTTCAGCCGTTGCTCTGGTCCGTTGACCGACACGATGCCAACCAGGGCGCCTGCCACGTCCCGGACCGGCACCGCCACAACGAATAGTCCTTCTTCGAGTTCGTTGTTGAGCAGGGCGTATCCGTGTTCGCGGACCGTATGCAGTTCGTGGATGAGCGCGTCTCGCTTGGTGATGGTGCTCGGCGTATAGGCTTCCAGTTTCTTGGGCAGCGCCTTGATAACTTCCTCGTCGGTCATCTCCGCAAGCAGGAGCTTGCCCGTTGCACTGGCGTGCACCGGGTAGGTTTCACCGACATACATGGTGACGTTCAGGTACCGGGAACCGGAGGCTTCAGCGATAACGTCATAGGCCAGTGCTTCACGCACCATGGCAAAGCTCAGGGTCTCCTTTAGCTTTGCCGCGTACTCCTCCAGGATGGGCTGCACCCTGGCCACGGCGCCGGTATAGGGGTCGGCCAGCCGGCCCAGCCGTGCCATCTCCCAGCCCAGTGTGTAGCGGTTGTCGACCCGGTCAACAAACCCCGTTTGCTCCAGGCTCAGCAACAGGCGGAATGCGGTGGGGCGCGTCATTCCGACAGCCTGGGCGAGTTCGGTGACAGTGATGCCTGCCCTGTGCCGGCCGAGCTCACTGAGCAGGACGGTGGCCTTGATAACGGACTTGTTGGTGAGGTCTACTGCCTCGCTGGCCGCGACATCGTCGCCGTCTGTTACCGCTTGTACGTCCAGGCCTGTTTCCGTTGCCACATTAAACTCCGGTTCCGTTCACGTCTGCTCAAGGCAATGATGCCCCGACTGGCTGTCTCCACCATCCTATGCCTCCATAGAGCGAACGGGGCGTTCAGGAATCAGGCGACGTCACCCCGCTACAGCTGATTCGGAGGCCCGTGCCGCCAACCGGGCTGATGCTGCAACGGCCTCACGTGCGGCCACGGCCAGCAAACCGTTGTCCGACGCCGTGGGCATGAAGCGGAAGCCAAGTGTGATCATCTTTTCGGACAAAACCGGCTCCCCGGTGTAGATGCCGGGGACTACGCCCGCATCAATGCAGCGGCGGGCAACATCGGCGAGGATGCCGTCGGCGCCTTCGCCGGTGAGTTCCTCGAGCGTGATCCCCAGGCTGAGGGAGAGATCGTAGGGGCCAACAAAGACGGCGTCGGGTCCGGTGGACAGGATGGCGTCAAGGTTTGCCAGACCGGCGGCCGTTTCGATCATGAGGATGCACAGTGCATCGTCCTGCTGGTTTCCCGGGACCGGTTTGGGGTAGCGGGGACTGCGACGGGTGGGGCCGTAGCTGCGCTTTCCACGTGGAGCGAAGCGGGTGGCCGCTATCAGGGCCGCTGCCGTGGTTGCATCTTCCACGGTGGGAAAGATGATGCCGCCTGCGCCGGCATCGAGCACCCTGCCAACAGTGCCGGCCTCGTGCCCGGGTGCGCGGACGATCGACGGCACGCCAAACAGATGGGCAGCTTCGATCAGGGGCTGCAGTTCGGAGATTTCAGCACCGCCGTGCTGGCCATCGATACAGATCCAATCGAATCCTTCGGCGGCCAGGATGTCGACCGCTGCCGGGTCCCGAAAGCTGACCCAGGCGCCCGGGTGGGTGCCGCCGTCGTCGAGGTTCAGGCGGGGCGTGGGCAGGCTGGTGGAGTTGGCGCTTTCACCGTAGATCTTCATGGTGTCCCTTCGGCAGATTTCAATGATGTTGGGTGGCATTACTTGGACGCCTGGCCGGGGAGGTCCCGGCCAGGCGTCCATGGTGGTTGTTGAATGGTTAGTGCTGCAGGGCAGGCTTGCCCAGCGGCGCGGAGGTGTCGCTCAGGCTCAGGCCCTTGGTTTCCGGTGCAAGGTACTGCGAGATCACTGCACCCAGCACGCAGATGCCTGCGGCGATCAGCATCGTGGTTCCGACGCCCAGGCCATCGACGGACAGGGGAAGGATGAACGTTCCCGCCGCTGCGCCGATCCGTGAGAAGGCGGTGGCGAAGCCGACGCCGGCGCCGCGGATTTCGGTCGGAAAGACCTCGCCGGGATAGACGCCGGTCAGGGCCGTTGAGACTGCGTTGAAAAACGAGAAGATGATGAAGCTGATCAGGATGATCATCGGCGACATGTGGGAGAACAGGCCGATGACAACCAGGGCGGCGGCGGCAATCCACATCGGCGGGATGGACAGTTTGCGGCGTCCCACTTTTTCAATCAGGAACATCGCGGCCAGGGAACCGGCCACCACGACGCCGTTGAGCACCAGCGCTCCTGCCAGGCCGTCTTCGACCCCCAGGCTTTCCAAAACGATGGGCGCGAAGGTGGCGATGGCGAAGTAAGGGGTGACATTACAGACCCAGTACATGCAGACGAAGATCGTGGAGTTTCGGTACTGCGGGGAGAAGAGCTTGCCGAAATTCGGCTTCTCGGACTTCTCGTGCTCCAGATCCTTGACGTCCGCGTCCTCCATGAACTGGTGGGCGATGGCAAACGCTTCCTCACGACGCCCCTTGCTGAGGAGCCAGCGCGGGGATTCAGGTGATCCCAACCGGAGCAGGAACACAATGAGCGACGGCACGGTGCTCATGCCCAGGATGATGCGCCAGTCGGCGTGGATTGATGTGGACATGTAGTAGCCCACAGCGTAGGACAGCAGGTACCCCACGTACCAGGCAACCTCCTGGAATGCCATGAGTTTGCCGCGCAACCTGGCTGGTGAGAATTCGACAAGAAGCGGCCAGCCGATGGCATAGTCCGCCCCGATTGCCATGCCCATGAGCAGGCGGATGACAAAGAGCTGCCAGGCGTCCGCAACAAAGAACTGGGCGGCGGAACCGACCAGGAAGATCGCGAGGTCGACAATGAACATCGGCTTGCGGCCGACCTTGTCCGCGAGGTAACCGCCGATGGGGCCGCCAAAGAAGATGCCAATCAGGGCAGAGGCCCCAATAAGCCCCTGCATGGTAGCGGACAGGCTCAGGTCAGCCGTCAAAGCGGGCATGACCAGACCGATGCCGCCCAGGATGAAGCCGTCAATAAACATACCGCCGGCGATCACGCCGCTGAGCTTGATCAGGAACTTCTTTTTTTGCGGGTCCTGGGGCGCCAGGGACTGCACGGGCAGCCGGCGGGAAGGTGTTACAGATGAATTCACGATGGACTTCCTTGTAGATCGTGCTGCTGGGGAGGGATGCAGGCGCCGGTGGAATCAGCGCGAAGAGGAGACTTCGGCCGAAACATTGACCGGGGGCCGTTCATTTCTCGAACGTCGTGATCAAAAATATGGCATGGGCCACACTGGCTGTCAAGAGTTACACCGCAACAAGTCCCTGCGCTCCCGCCGGACGCGGTCGCGCCGGCGGCGACACCTCCGCTATCACGGTCACCTCTTGACAGTGAGTTGGCTTACATTCTAGATTGAACGCAATGTTCACAAATTGAACGCTCACCATTCCAGTAACGGCTTTGTCCGGCACGAGTCCAAGGAAGCACCGCTGCCATGAAAAACGAACCTCTCAGCCTTTTCGCTTTTGACGTCTTCGCCCCGTCTCACCTGACTTCCGGGTCGTGGCGGAACGATGCGGACCAGGGCTACCGCTACACCGACCTGCAGTACTGGACGGGCATCGCGCAGATGCTGGAAAAGGCCGGCTTCGACGGGATCTTTTTCGCCGACAACGTCGGCTACCACGACGTTTACCGCGGAAACGGCGACGCCGCCCTCCGCGACGCCGCACAGTTTCCCATCAACGACCCCACCGTGCTCATCAGCGGCATGGCCGCCGTCACCAGGCACCTGACCTTCGGGGTCACCGTCTCGGCAACGTATGAGCCGCCTTACCTGCTGGCCCGCAAGTTCAGCTCACTGGACCACCTCACCTCAGGCCGGGTCGGCTGGAACATCGTCACCTCCTACTCCGAGGCCGCCGCCCGCAACCTCGGCAAGCAGCAGCAGCTCACCCCCGCCGAGCGTTACGACATGGCCGACGAGTACATGGACGTGGTGTATAAGCTCTGGGAAAGCTCCTTCGAAGAGGACGCCGTGGTCCGCGACGCCGAATCCGCGACATACATCGACCCGGCAAAGGTGCACCCCATCGAACACGCAGGCGAGCACTTCACGGTGCCCGGTTTCCACCTGTGCGAGCCTTCCCCACAACGCACCCCGGTACTGTTCCAGGCCGGTTCCTCCGCCAGGGGCATGGAGTTCGGCGGGAAGCACGCCGAGGCCGTCTTCATCCAGAGCACATCCGTGGAGGGTGCCAAGCGCAGCGTTGCCAAGCTCCGCCAGGCCGTCTCCGACGCCGGCCGCGACCCGCGCGACGTCAAGATCGTCATCCTTCTCACCGTGGTGGTGGCACCCACGGACGAGGAAGCGCAGGAAAAGTACCAAAGGGCCGTGGACAATGCGCCCATCGACGCCGTCCTGGCCCGCTTCAGTGGCTGGACCGGCATCGACATGTCCGAGTACGAGCTGGACACTCCCCTGCGCTCAGTCGGTACCAAGGCAGGACAGTCCATGGTGGACATGTTCTCCAAGGCCGACCCGGACAGGGACTGGACCCCGCGCCAGATCGCCGAGTTCCTTGCCGTTGGCGGCACCGGATCCACGATCATCGGCTCCCCGGAAACCGTCGCCGCGGAACTGCGCCGCTGGCGCGACGAGGCAGACATCGACGGCATCAACCTCAGCTACATCACCAAGCCCGGCGGCTGGGAGGAATTCATCGAACTCGCCCTGCCGGAACTGCGCGCCCAGGGCATCATCGCCCCGGCCCGCGACGAGGACCAGGAACCGGTCACCCTCCGCGAGAAGCTCTTCGGCCAGAAATACACGCTGGACGGCCACCCAGCAACGGCCCAGCGCGCCAAGCACCTGAGCGACGCCGCACGCTAATCCCGCACCACGGAATTAACAACGAAGGACCTTTCCATGACTGAACAAACTGACGTCGTCGTCATCGGGGCCGGTCTCGCCGGCCTCATCACCGCCCGTGAGCTTAGCAACCGCGGTCACAAGGTAGTTGTACTGGAAGCCCGGGACCGCCTGGGCGGCCGCTTGTGGACTGAAGACCGCCTGGGCCAGAAACTGGAACTCGGCGGAAACTGGCTGCACTGGACCCAGCCCCATGTCTGGGCAGAGGTCACCCGCTACGGGCTCGAGGTCTCACGCGGCCCGCGCTCGGAAGAAACCTACTGGCTCGCCGGCGACGAGGTGCGCCGCGGCAACCTGGACGACTTCATGAAGCTGATCGACCCGGGCATGACGCGGTTGCTCGAAGACACCGTGAAGTGGCTGCCCCGTCCCGATGCACCGCTTACCAACCCTGGACTGACAGAAGTTGACCAGTACAACCTGCAGGAAATGCTGGACAAACTGGACCTCTCCGAGGACGAGCGCAACGCGAACGAAGCCGCCTGGGTAGGCCACTTCAACGCGCCCCTGAACCAGTGCGCCTACGTCAACGCGCTGCGCTGGAACGCCGGGTCTTCCGGGCACTGGCACCTGATGCACGAGGCCTCGGCGATCTATCGGCTCAAGGACGGCAACGACACCCTGGTGAACGCGATTGCCGGCGACACGGATGCGGAGATCCGCCTGAGTGCCCCCGTCAACGCAGTGCGCCATACCAGTGACGGAGCCACAGTGTCCTACGCCGACGGGCAGGAGATCGCGGCCAAGAAGGTGGTCATCACCCTGCCGCAGAACGTGCTGCACAAGCTCGATGTCCAGCCCGCCCTGTCCGAAGGCAAGCTCGCACCCAGCCGGGAAAAAACCGCATCCCAGGGCGTCAAAGCCTGGATCCGGGTCAAGGGTCCCATCAAGCCCTTCTTCGCCTACTCCGCCCAGGACAAACCGCTCTCCGTGATCCGCACCGAATTCGTCGGCAAGGACGACGCCGTGCTGGTGGGCTTCGGTGCCGACGCCAACCGCATCGATGTCACCGACATCAACCAGGTCCAGCAAGCGATCAAGGTATGGCGGGACGACCTGGAAGTCCTCGAGGTCACGGGTCACAAGTGGGGCGAAGACCCCTACGCCGAAGAGACGTGGCTGGTCCAGCGCCCCGGCCAACTCACCAAGTACCACGCCGCACAGCAGGCCAGCGAAGGCGCCCTGCACTTCGCCAGCGGCGACATCGCCAACATCTGGGCCGGATTCTTCGACGGCGCCATCGAAAGCGGACTGCGCGCGGGCCGCACTGTCCACGCAGAACTGAAGGAACAACCATGACCGCCACCGCCATCGCCCCCAGGACCATCGACCCGGTCACCTACCGGGCCGTCATGCGGCACCTGCCCACCGGCGTCGCGGCCATCTGCTCCACAGATCCGGTGACCGGCACCCAGAACGGCATGATCGTGGGAACCTTCGCGTCGCTGTCGATGGAGCCGGCGCTCGTAACTTTCAGCGTGATGCACTCCTCCACCAGCTGGCCAAAGATCTCCCAGGCCGGGATCTTCAGCGTCAGCCTGCTCGCCGAGGACCAGCATCAAATCTGCCGCGCCCTGTCCGCCAAAGGCGAGGACAAGCTCAGCACCGTTGCGTGGTCCGAATCGGGCTGGGGCACCCCGCACCTCCACGGCTCCCTTGCCTGGTTCGACTGCCGGATTGAACAGCAGTTCACCGCCGGTGACCACATCGTCGTCATCGCCAGCGTGCTGGACATGACATCCGGTGAGCGGGCTTCGGCTCCGCTCATCTTCCACGGCGGCCGCTTCGGAAGCTTCCGCGAAGCCGCCTCCTAATCCGCACTGCGTGGCCGCATCTACCTTTTTCAAGGAAACCCTGACATGGATATCACCCCAGCCGCTGAAAAAACTCCCGACAGCGACATCACCCCTGCCCTCTACCGCCAGATCCTGGGCAAACTGCCCACCGGCGTCACAGCCATTACCGGCATCAATGACGACGACGAAAAGCTCGGCCTCGTCGTGGGCACTTTCCAGTCCCTCTCACTCGAACCGCCCCTGGTCATGTTCTGCGTGGACAAGTCCTCCTCAAGCTGGCCGAAACTGCGCAAACTGCAAAAGTTCACCGCCAACATCCTCTCCGACGAGCAAATCAGCATCTGCCGGTCACTGTCGAAGAAAGGACCGCAGAAGTTCGAGGGCCTCCCCTGCACCCCCGGCCCCCTCGGCACCCCCCACCTCGACGGCGCCACCGCCTACATCGATTGCATGGTCACCGCAGAAGTCGTAGTAGGAGACCACTACATGGTCGTCGGCGCGGTCACCAACATGACTGAAGGAAACGGTGACGCACTGCTGTTCCGTGGTGGCAAGTTCGGACAGTACCTCCCCATCGAAATCCCGGCGCCCGAAAGCGCAGCACCGGCCGCACCGCAATCAGTACCAGCAAGGAGCGCATCATGACCCGCAGCGAAGCCATCCTCAAAGCCTGGAACGGCGCCTGGGGCGACGGTGATCTCGCAGCATTCGAAAAGCTGCTGGCACCGGACTATGTCCGGCGGTCCAAATCGGGAAGCGAAGACTACGCGAGCCTTAGGAAGACCATCGAAGCCATGCACACCGCGTTCCCCGATTCCAGCACCGAAATCCTGGACATCGTGGAGGACGGCACCAAGGTGGCAGTCCATTGGAAAACGACAGGCACCCACCAAGGCGAGTTCATGGACGTCCCCGCCACCGGCCGCAGCGTCAACGTGACCGGCGCATCGTTCCTGCGCTTCGAAAATGACAAGCTCGCCGAGGAATGGGTCATTTGGGACCCCCGCGAACTGCTCTCAGCACTCGGAATCTGGCACCTAGGGCCAGGCAACGCCTAGCCAGAAACCCCCGACCCACTTTCTACTGCCTCGGAAGGCACCCCATGACACTTCACGGACACTCCCTGATTGCCGGAGAAACCACCGCCGGAACCACCGGAACCACGAACGGGATCAACCCGGCCACCAACGAAGCACTGGAACCCGCGTACACGCTGATCAGCGAAGACCAGCTGCGGGCTGCAACCGAAGCCGCCGCTGACGCCTTCGATTCCTTCAGCGCACTAGGCCCCGGACAACACGCACGCTTCCTGGACACCATCGCCGAAAACATCGAAGCCATCGGTGACGAACTCATCGAACGGGCCTCCACCGAAACCGGCCTTGGCCTGGACCGGCTACGCGGCGAACGGGCGCGTACCGTCGGCCAGCTGCGACTGTTCGCCGACGTGGTGCGCCAGGGCGACTTCCGTGGCGTGCGCATCGACCCGGCCATCCCCGACCGCGCGCCCCTGCCCCGTGCAGACATCCGGCAGCGCCAGATCCCACTGGGCCCGGTTGCCGTGTTCGGAGCCAGCAACTTCCCGCTCGCGTTCTCCGTTGCCGGCGGTGACACCGCCTCAGCCTTCGCCGCAGGCTGCCCCGTGATCGTCAAGGCCCACAACGCCCACCCCGGCACCGCCGAACTCGTCGGCCAGGCCATCGTCAAGGCCGTAACGGACCTGGGCCTGCACCCAGGCGTGTTCTCCCTGGTGTATGGATCCGGTGCGAGCATCGGCCAGGCCCTGGTGGCAGACCCGAACATCAAAGCCGTTGGCTTCACCGGCTCCCGCGAAGGCGGCACGGCCCTCATGCGCACCGGGGCTGCACGGTCTGAGCCCATTCCCGTCTATGCCGAGATGTCCTCCATCAACCCGGTATACGTGTTCCCGGGCGCACTGGATGGCGATGCAGAGACCCTGGCGAAGCAGTACGTCACTTCCGTAACCGGCAGCTCGGGGCAGCTGTGCACCTCCCCCGGCCTGGCCTTCGTCCCCGCAGGCGACGCCGGCGACCGGTTCGCTGCCGCCGTCACAAAGGAAATCGCTGCACTCTCCGGGCAGACCATGCTCAGTAGCGGCATCGCCTCCGCGTGGCAGCACGGTCACGACGCCCTCGACGCCGAGACCGACGTCGAACTCCTCGGCCGGGGCCAGCAAGGCCCCGGCGAGAACGCACCGGCACCGGCCGTGTTCAGCGCCGACCTGGGCGTCTTCACCACAAACCCGGTACTGCACGAGGAAATATTCGGGGCTGCGTCCCTGGTGGTCCGCTACAAGGGCATCGATGACCTGGTCGAAGCAACCAACAAGCTCGACGGCCAGCTCACCGCGTCCCTGCACATCACCGAAGACGACTACGCCACCGCCGCACCCCTCATACCCGCCCTTGAGCGAAAAGTGGGCCGGATCATCATCAACGGCTGGCCCACAGGCGTCGAAGTCGGCCACGCCATGGTCCACGGCGGCCCCTACCCCGCCACCTCCGACTCCAAAACGACGTCCGTTGGCACCCTGGCAATCGAACGCTTCCTCCGCCCCGTGGCCTACCAGAACTTCCCGGAGCAACTGCGCCCCGCACCGCTCCAGGACGCGAACCCCTGGCACGTCAACCGCCTCATCGACGGGCAACCCGAACAGCGCTAGGCCCCGCCGCGCCCCATCTTCCGGCCCCGGGCACGCCTCCCGCCACGAGTCGCCCGGGGCCGGAACCCCAACACACAGAACTGAGGAACCATGTCCACCATCACACTCGACGATGTCGCCGACACGCTCCGCACCGCACGGCTTCAGGGACAGCCCATACCGGCCCCGACCGAGAGCTGGCCCGGCCTGGACGCGGACGCCGCATTCCAGGTCCAGAAGATCAACGTCGAACACGCGCTGGCTGGCGGTGACCGGCTCGTCGGCTACAAGCTCGGCAACATCGCAAAGGTCATGCAGGACGCCTTCGGCCTGGACCAGCCGGACTACGGCCACCTGCTCGCCAGCCTCTTCGCCTTCGAGGGCACCACCCTCAAACGCGACAACTTCATTGCACCCTACGTTGAACTCGAACCGGCCTTTGTGCTCCGCTCCCGCCTGGGCGGCCGGAACACCACGATCGCGGACGTCATCAACGCCATCGACTACGCGCTGCCCGCCATCGAAATCATCGACTCCCGCGTGAAGGACTGGGCCATCGGCCTGCCGGACACCCTCGCCGACAACGGCTCCACCGGCGCCGTCATCCTCGGCGGCACCCCCCGGAAGGTCACCGACCTGAACCTGCGCGACACCCGCGGTGTCCTGACCTTCAACCACCGCGAAATCATTTCCGGCACCACCGGAAACATCCTCGGCAACCCCCTTGCCGCCGTCGCCTGGCTGGTCAACCGCCTCGCCGACTACGACGTGGAGTTCGAAGCAGGCCAGGTCATCCTTCCCGGCAGCTGCCTCCAGGCCGTTCCGATGAACGAAGCCGGCCGCTGGTCCGGGACCTTCGACGGCTGGGGCACAGTGGAATTCGACGTTTCGGCCTGATCATGCGCCTGGCCAACATTTCCGGACGCCTCCACCTGGTGACGCCCGATGACCACGTCATCGATGTGGCGAGGGAAACGGGCGGACATTTCAGTCCACGGATCCAGGACTGCTACGAACGCTGGTCAGAACTCCGCAGTGTCGCCTACACGTTGGAGCAATGGCGCGGGACCCCGCTGGCCGACGTTCCGCCGGCCTCCTTCGGAAACCCCGCGCCGCAGCCCCGGCAGGTCTTCGCGATCGGGCTGAACTACGCTGCCCACGCCGCGGAAGCCTCGCTGGCCGTGCCCGATGACCTCACGGTGTTCACCAAGTTCGTCACCGCCCTGACCGGTCCACACGGAACCATCTCCCTGCCGCCCGGCACCGTTGACTGGGAAGTGGAACTCGTCGTGGTGATGGGCCGCGGCGGGACGGGCATTCCTGCCGAAGAGGCGTGGAAGTACGTGGCAGGCGTCTCCGTGGGCCAGGACCTCTCAGAGCGGACTCTGCAGTCATCCGGGCCCGCGCCCCAGTACAGCCTGGCGAAGTCGTTTCCCGGGTTTGGACCCATTGGGCCGCTGCTGGTAACCCCCGACGAGTTTGAGGACCCGGACCGGATTGAACTGGGCTGTTCCATCAACGGCGAAGAAATCCAAAAGGGGAGCACATCGGACATGGTGTTCCCGGTGCCCGAGATCATCGCCCGCCTTTCACAGGTAACGCCCTTGCTGCCCGGCGATGTAATTTTCACCGGCACGCCACCCGGCGTGGGCGTTGGCCGTACCCCCCAGCGCTTCCTCAAACCGGGGGACGAACTGCTCACCTGGGTGAAAGGGGTGGGCGAGATGCGCCACCTGATGCAATAACGGGCAAAACCAAAAAAGCGGGCTGCTGGACCCTTGGGGGCCGGCAGCCCGCTTTTGTTCTTAGGCTTGCCGCCCAGGCTAGACGTTGGCTCGCCGGAGAGTTCGTTGGAGTCGAACAAGCCACTGATGCGGTAACCGAGCCGGGACCAATGTTCACCGGACGCGGCAGCGGCGGACAGGGCATCACCATGCTGCGAGGGCAGCTTCCCCAATGGCTCCCAATTCCAGCCATAGATAAGCCGATTGACCGCAATCGTGGACAGGTAGGACTCGGCTCAGCTCCGGTCGTGTGGTGCGAGACCAGCTAAAGATTCCTGCTTCAGGTTTCCATGGGGAAGAGAAGAGCAGGTTTGTCCTGGGCCGGGTTTCCGTCGTGTTTACTTTTCTTGGACGGGTCTTCTATGGCCATGAGGACGTGCATGTGGGGCGGCAACCCGCACCCAGACGGGGTTACGGGCGCGGAGGCCGACAGGATCACCAGCAGTCGTGAAACAATAATATACTCGCAAATGAGAAAATATTCTTGACTCTGCAGGAGGCCGGCTTTAGGCTCAATGGAGTGGCGTGAGACACCACAATGGCTCCGCAGACGACGTTGAGAAGAGGCACTTCCATGGACCACGCATCACCCTTCGATTTAGCCGGGCGCAGAGCCCTGATCACGGGGTCAAGCCGGGGCATCGGAAAGGCGTTGGCGACGGGCCTCGCCAAGGCGGGAGCCGTCGTCGTACTCCATGGCCTGGACCCGGCCCGGCTGGAAGCCAGCCGCAAAGAACTGGCGGAAGTGTTCGGTGCGGACAAGATCGGGGCCGTCTCCTTCGACATCACCTCGGAAACCGAAGTGGCGGCGGGAGTAGCCCACGCTGAAGCCGCCTACGGCCCGCTCGACATCCTGGTGAACAACGCCGGCATCCAGCACCGTGTCCCCCTCCTGGAACTGGACATCGCGGACTGGAACCGAGTGCTCGCCACCGACCTCACCAGCGCCTTCCTGGTGGGCCGCGAAGCCGCCCGCAGGATGCTGGACCGCAAACGCGGGAAGATCATCAACATCGGTTCAGTGCAGTCGGACCTGGCCCGGCCCACCATCGGCGCCTACACGGCAGCCAAGGGCGGGCTGCGCAACCTCACCCGCGCCATGACCGCAGAGTGGGCGTCCCAGGGGCTGCAGATTAACAGCATCGCGCCCGGCTACATCCACACCGAGATGACCCAGGTCCTCGTGGACGACGAAGCCTTCAACTCCTGGATCCTCGGCAGGACCCCGGCAGGCCGCTGGGGAACCGTGGAGGACCTGTCCGGGCCGGTGACGTGGCTCGCGTCGGACGCGTCAAACTACGTCAACGGACAGACCATCTTCATCGACGGCGGAATGACAACGGTGGTCTGACATGACAACAACAGCACCATCAAAGGCAGTGACCGGCCAGGCCGTGGTGGTCCACGGGGTGGGCGACCTCCGGATCGAAACCATTGAGCACGCAGCTCCCCAACCCCACGAAGCCGTGGTGGACGTCGCCTATGGCGGCATCTGCGGCTCGGACCTGCACTACTGGCTTCATGGCGCTGCCGGCGAATCCATCCTTCGCGCGCCCCTCGTGCTCGGCCACGAAGTGGTGGGTACCGTGGTGCAGGCTGCCGCGGACGGCTCCGGACCCGCCGCCGGCACCAACGTCGCCGTTCACCCTGCCACCCCCGGCGGAACCGGCGCCCGCTACCCCGAGGACCGCCCCAACCTCTCCCCCGGCTGCACGTACTTGGGCAGCGCCGCCCGCTTCCCGCACACCCAGGGCGCCTTCAGCCGGTACTCCGTCCTGCCTGCCAGGATGCTCCGGCCCCTCCCCGGCGACCTGTCCCTGCGCTCGGCCGCCCTCGCCGAACCTGCCAGTGTCGCCTGGCACGCCGTCGCTCAGGCCGGCGACCTCGCCGGCAAGCGGGTCCTCGTCATCGGCAGCGGCCCCATCGGCAGCCTCATCGTCGCAGTCGCCAAGCGCGCAGGGGCCACGGAAATCACCGCCGTCGACATGCATGAAGCACCCTTGAAGATCGCGACGGCGGTGGGCGCCACGGGCACTATCCTCGCCACCAATGCGGACGCCATCGCAGCCGTCGAGGCGGATGTGGTGCTGGAATCCTCCGGCAACCACCGCGGGCTGGCATCCGCCCTTCGCGGTGCCATGCGCGGCGGGCGCGTGGTCATGGTGGGCCTCCTGCCCACCGGGGACCAGCCGGTCCCGATTTCCCTGGCCATCACCCGCGAACTCCAGCTGGTTGGTTCCTTCCGCTTCAACGACGAGATCGACGACGTCCTGGCCGCCCTCGCCGACGGTTCTTTGTACGTGGACCCGGTGGTCACCCACGAATTCCCCTCCACGCAGGCCCTCGAGGCCTTCGACCTTGCCAAGGACGCCACCAAGTCCGGCAAGGTGTTGATCTCCTTCCGCAACGAATAACGCCACCTGGAGCCCGCCATGATTTCCACCTTCAAACCAACCGCCCGGCGCTGCCGGTCATCCCTGCCCATGACGGCAGTCACCGGAACGCACTGCCCCGTCAGCGGCACGTGGAACCCCGATGGGGACCAGCAGAACGGCCAGCTGTTCTTCGAGGGCAGCCTTATGCCACCGTTCGCCGGCGCCCCCGTAGCGTGGGTCCTCGATCCCGAAGCGGTAAGGCACTAGTTTGGCCGTCCAGCCATTGCAGCCCGGCCGCCACCGGCGCTTCGAACCAATCGACCAGGAATCGCTCCGCCACCAACTGGCGCTGAACAGGCAGCACATCGCCCAGGCGGACAGCAGCATCCGCACCGCCATCCGCCGCCTGAATGAAAGCGTCGCTCAAGCCTTGGCGGACCGTATCCCGGTGCCGGTCCTCGCTGATGCTGCGGGCGTCAAGAAAGTCGACGTTCGACGGCGTCTCGGCCTGGGGTACAAGGAACTCGAGCCGGCCGGGTGGTCCGCTGCAACGCACGTCAAAGCCATCCAAGGAAGTGCCCAGGCCTTGGCCTGCTGTATCCAGCGTAAATCTGAACTGGAGGCGCGCCGTCGCTCGCTGACCGTGATGGCCTTGAAGACAAGCCAACTGGATCTGTTTGAGGTCGCATCCCTGGCCGCCATTCCGGCAGATATCATCCGGCGCGAGATGCGCGGAATCACATTGCGAAGCGTACGCCTTGTTGAGCGGAGCTGACTGGCACGCGGACCGGCAGGACCAGGAGTCAGATCAGCCGGCGGATTTCGTCCGGCCTGATTTGTCCTGGTCCCAGCCCTTGAGAGCACCGCACAGCGCGGCGACCAGCCGCTCGCTGGCCTGCTGCCTGGTCAAGCCAACAGTATTGATCAGATCGAGAATTTCGCGGGGGTCAAAGAGGATGTTCCACAGGAACAGGGCTTCGTCCCCCAGCGGGCTCAACCCGAGCTCGGCGCAGGCTTCCTCAAGCGGGCGCTGCAGCGCTTCTGCCTGGACGGTGAGGTAGAAGGCACCTGTGCGGAGCCGGGCAAGGTAGCCCTCGCCCGACCTCGTGTAGAGCATGGCGCCGCCGTGCTTGACCACCAGGTCCACCCACTTGCGGCTGACCGCTTCGAGCAATTCGAGTCCGCCGGTGGTCTGCTTGAGGCTGTAGTCCCTCAGCTTCTGGCCCACATTGAAGCGGTACTCGGCCAGCACGTCCTCAACAGAGGCGAAATGCCGGTAGGCAGTGGCCGTGGAGATCTCGGCGTGCTTGGCGATGTCAGTCATATTGATGGGCCCGCGGCGCGCGGCGAACAGCGCGCCCGCCGCATTCACGAGTTCCCTGCGGTTACGTTGGGTGTCGCTTCGCACTCCCCAGCCCCTTTCTGTTGCGTTCCAAGCTTATTGCCTGCGCCCGGCGTCCGGGCCGCACCAGCCCTTCAAGGCCCCCACCAGCGTGGCGACGAGCCGCCGGGCCGTGTCCTCAGGGCTCAGACCGAGCGTTTCGATGAGGTCGAAGATTTCGCGCGGATCGAACAGGACGTTCCACAGGAACATGGCCTCGTCGCCGGGATCGTCCACGCCGAGGTCCTTGCAGGTGTCCCGCAGGGCCGGGCTGAGGGCATCCGCCTGGACGGTCAAATGGGTGGCGCCGGTGCGGAGGCGGGCGAGGTAACCCTCGCCGGACCTCGTGTGTACCATGGCCTTGCCGTGGGCCACCACCAGCTCCACCCATTTGTGGCTCACCAGGCGCAACAGCTCCAGCCCGCTGGCCTGGTGCTGCCGGCTGTAGTCCAGCAGCTCGCTGCCCACATCGAACCGGAACCTGGCAAGGACCTCGTCCACGGACGCGAAATGCCGGTATGCCGTGGCGGTGGAAACTTCGGCAGCGCGGGCGATATCCGCCATGGTGGCCTGCCGTCCTTCGGCGAAAAGCCGGCCGGCGGATCGGATGATGTGCTTCCGGTTGCGCAACGTATCGCTGCGCAACCCTGGAGCGGCGCTGGTGGCAGCCAAGGGGTGGCTACTTCAGGGCTGCGAAGCCGGCTGCGAGCCGTTCCACACCCTTGGTGATCGAGTCGTTGCTGGCAGCATAGGAGAGCCGGAGGTGGTGCTCGCCGTTGCGGCCGAACTCACTGCCGGGACGGACTGCCACGCCGTAGCCGCGCAGGTGCGCCACCATTTCCCCTGCCGGCAGATCGGCGTCGTACTTGGGGAAAAGGTAGAACGCACCCTCGGGTGAGCTCACCGTCAGCCCGGGAATATCCTTCAGCCCGTTGTACATCAGCTCACGGCGGAGCTTGTAGGAGGCGTGCATCCGCTCAATGTCGGGACCACAGGTCTGCAGCGCAGTAAGCGCTGCCAGCTGGACCGCGGTGTTCATGGAGCCGTTGAAGGTGTTGTGCACCCTGGCGGCGGCGGTGATGACATCGGCGGGTCCCCAGAGGTAGCCCACGCGCCAGCCGGTCATGGCGTAGCTCTTGGAGAAGGTCTGGCAGTAGATGGTGCGGCCGGCGAGGCCCTCGATTTCGAGGGCGGATGTGAATGGCTCAGGGGTGTAGACAAGGTCGCTGTAGGCCTCATCGGAGAGCACCAGGATGTTGGTGCCGGCAACAAGGTCGGCCAGGGCCTCCAGCTCGGCGCGGGAATGGACGATGCCGGTGGGGTTGGAGGGGTTGCAGAAGACGAACATCTTGGCCCCTTCCAGGGCGGGGCCCAGTTTCTCCAGGTCCCAGTGCAGGTCCTCGGCCAGGGGCACGGGAACGATGGTGCCGCCGGCCATGCTCACCAGGTCCGCGTACAGCGAGTAGGTGGGATCCGGGATGACCACCTTGTCCCCCGGGTTCACGGTGCCGAGGATGGTGGCTGCGAGTCCTGCCGTGCCGCCCTGGGTGATCAGGATGTCGCTGGTGCTGACGCCGGAGCCCAGCAGTGCGCCGATCTTGACGGCGAGTGCATCCCGCAATGCGGGTTCGCCCAGCAGCGGCGAGTAGTGGGTGTGGCCATCCTGCAGAGCCTGGGCTGCAGCGTCGCGCACCTGCTGCGGGGTTTCGAAGTCCGGCTCGCCCATGGCCAGCGACACCAGGTCACCGCTGGACTGGGGCTGCTGGACGCGCAGGGATGTCCGGAGGATGCGCTGGACGGCTTCCGACGGCGGGAAGCTGAGGATGCTGGGAGCTGCAGGTGTGGTCACAAGGGTGTCCTTTCAGACAGGAAAGTTTTTGGAGGAGAGTCCAGGCCAACGGTCCGGGGGCTGACGTGGCCGCGTCTATGCGGTGGTTTTGGGTAGGTCTTCTTCGGGCGCGCCGGTCCACCGGCTGATCTCGATGTCCCCGGAGGTGTCGCGCTGCACGGTAGGGGCGATGACCAGTTCCTGGACTACGGTGCGCTGCGGCAATGTGGCCACCAGGTGGATGGCGCGGGCCACGTCTTCGGGCTGGACCATGGCTTCGCGTTCCTCCTGGTGTGGCGGCCGGGCGCGGTTGTCCAGGATGGGCGTGGCTGTCTCGCCGGGGAGGATGGTCACGGCGCGCAGTCCGTCGTTCCGGAAGGTGGTGTGCAGGTACGTCATGAAGTTCCGGACCGCCGCCTTGGCAGCCCCATAGGCCGCCCCGCCCAGCAGGTTCGGAGTCACTGCTGCCAGGGAAGAGACTGTAATGATGGTTCCGGTATTGCGGCTCAACATGTCCGGCAGCACTGCCTGGGTGAGCAGGAATACGGCATTCAGGTTCACGTCCAGGACCTGGTTCCATTCCTCCTCGGGGATCCAACGGACGTTGAGGACCTTGCTGGCACTGCCGGCGTTGTTGATGAGGATGTCCACGGGGCCAAGGGTTTCGCGCGTCCAGGCCACCAGGGCCTCCACTTCATCCTTGGTGGCTATGTCCGCGGTGCGCACATAGGCGCTGCCACCGGTTGCCAGGATTTCTTCAGCCAGATCCTCCAGCACGTCCTGCCGGCGTCCGACGAGCACGACCGCAGCGCCTTCGGCTGCGAGGACCCTGGCGGTTTCCCGGCCCATACCGGTACCCGCGCCGGTGATGATGGCGACCTTGCCGTTCAGAAGCTCCATGGTGCATCTCTTTCGTCCGGCGCGCTCCAGTGAGGCAGCGCGGCAGGTGGGAGCCGGAAACCCGGCCAAAACAATAACAAGATTGGATTTGAGAATAGTTTCTCATTTGAAACTGCTTGCGTCAACAGTTCAGGCGGCCTGCGTGCCAGGAGCCGCTCTTTTCGCGGCCTGCGTGTCGCGGGCCAGGGGAAGCCCGACGGCGGAGAACAGGCTGCGCACACGTTCTTCCAGCTGCCAGAGCAGCCGTTGCTGTTCACGCCACCGCTCGACGGCGGTCTCCTGGCTTACCCACCGGAAGGTCATCTTCCGTCCCGGGCTGGCTTGGCCCAGGAGCGGCAGGGACGCCTTGGCGGCCACGGCCACGATGGGGTAGCCGGCGGTCAGGGTGCGCGAGCGGCCCAGGATAATCAATTCGTCGCCGTGCGGGATCTCGAAGGCGCCAATAGGGACACCGTGCGAGATGATCTCTCCCAGCCCTTCGGGGTGGATCACCGGCCCATCCAGGCGGAGGCCTACATGGTTGGATTTGCCGCCCACGGTGTACAGGCTGCCCTGCAGCAGTTCCCTGATCCCCGGTGTCCTGTCCGCTTCCGGGCCCTCCACCACGTCCACGATCCAGACCCTGGGACTGAAGTCGGGGACGGGAACGGGAAGGCGGAACAGCGGCTGGCCCAGGTAGGGCTGGCTGAAGCCCCGGTACCCGCTGGAGAGCCGTACCTTCTGACCTGCCGTCAACTGTTGCGGGAAGCCCATTCTGGATTCCGGGGCGGCGCTGCCCATAAAGCGCGGCGCGTCCAGGTCCCCGCTGAAGGCCAGGTAGTTGCGCATCCCGTCCGTGGCGTTGGAAATTACGGCACGGGTGCCGGCAGGAACACAGACCGGAAGCCACATAGGCACCGGTACTCCCCCGACGGTCAGATCGGCAGAGGTCCCGGTGACGGATATGAAGGCGTCGTGGGAGGGGGTGAAGGCGAACCTCCCACCCATGATTTCCATCAGTGCAGCCCCGCGCCGGTTCCCCACGAGGATGTTGGCCGTGGCCGCCGAGTGCTGGTCGGCTGCGCCACCGCAGGGGACGCCCAGATACTCGGAATTTTCGCGGCCCAGGTCCTGAAAGGTGGACAGCCAGCCGGCCTCGTGGATGGTGAGGGTGACGTCCTGGTCAGGCTTCGCTGCCACTCAGGCCTCCTTCCTGGTTGTTTGCGGGCCGGAGGAACCGGCCTTCCAATTCAGCCCAACGGCTCTCCGGGATTACTTCGAAGCGGACGCGGTCCCCCGGCCGGTACGATGTGGCCGGATCCTCATGGATGTCACAAATGGTCAGTGGCGTGCGGCCAATGACCTTCCAGCCACTGGGCCCTGGAAAAGGCTGGATAATGGCGCTCGTTCCGGCCACCATCACCGCCCCCGGGGCAACATCGGTCCGGGCTCGGCACACCGGCTGACCTGGCCGGGGAACTGCACGCCGGCCATCATTGGCGCCATGGCCGCTGCCAGGAGATTGATGGTCAGCGCAGAGGCGGTGAATGCTTCCAGCGTCGCTTCCAAACTGAGCCCCAGCTCATCGGCCACGCCGGGCAGGTCGGGCGAGAACTGCCCGCTGACCACCATAGGAATAACGAAGTCCTTCGCCCCGGGCGCCGGGCCGTTGTCCAGGAGCCCCATACCCGCCACAGCCAGCCGGACTGTCTGGGCGAGCTGGCCGTGGCTGACTGCGAGACAGTCAAACTCCACGAGGAGGGATTCTGCCCCCGCCACCAGGTTCAACACCCCGAACGGGCGCACCTCCAGGAGGATATCCCGCAGCCGCCTGGCACCTGCCCGCCGGACCTCGGCGTCGTCGTCGGCAATCCTGAGCATCAGGGCCGAATCTCCAAAGGGTTCAGCCTCCACGCCAGGAGGATGGCGGAGGGTGGCTGCTGGCGGGGGTTCCGTGGTCATGTTTCCTGCTCGGTGGTGCGGACGGGGGCGGGGACTGCGGATCAGGCTGCCGAGGCGGACTTTGCTTTCTCGGCGAGGACTTCCTGGAGGCCTGTTGCGTTGATGCCGGCTTCGTCCAGGGCCGCCCGGAGGGCCGTACCGTTTTCCAGGACCTGTGGGTGGTCGCCGTGCAGGAGCACCACGTCGGCATCGTGGCCCAGCGGAACGATCTTGCCGGTGACGGCGCGGACGGTTCCTTCCGTGACTACCTGGACTACGCGGCGGCCGATCTCTGCGGGATCGTGCAGCAGGGCGCCCTCGGTGTTGCGGGAGACGGGCATGCCGTCCTCGCCGTAACCGCGGTCGGCCAGGAACACATAGCCCACTTCGAGGCCGCGCTTGCGGGATTCGTCCGCGAGGAGGCCGTTCTGGCAGATCACGATGTAGGAGGGATCGTAGGCCTTAATCGCGTCGGTGATGGCGCGGGCATGCTTGGCATCCGTCTGGGCGATGCTCCCCATTCGGCCGTGCGGGGCGACGTGGCTGATCTTGCCGCCGTGGATCCGGGCGAAAGCGTCAAGTGCACCGATCTGGTAGAGGACATCGGTGCGGATTTCGTCCTCGCTGGCTTCGATGAGCCGGCGCCCGAAGCCCACGAGGTCCGGGTAGCCGGGGTGGGCTCCCAGTTCGATGCTGCGCTCCACGCAGGACCTGACCGTGGCGTCCATGACGCGCGGGTCCCCGGCGTGGAAGCCGCAGGCGATGTTGGAGGCCGTGACCAGGCCGAGGAGGGCCTCGTCGTCGCCGATGGTGTAGTTTCCGTAGCTCTCGCCGAGGTCTGCGACGACGGCGACTGAATTGATGCCCAAGGTGACTCCCAATGGTTCGTGGTGTGGTGCTTATGGTCCAACGACGGTGGCCTGCCGGCAGTGGCGGCAGGCCGCCGTCGTGCGTGGTTTGTTAGTGGGTGGCCAGCGGCTGGCCCTTGGTTTCCTTGAGGAATAAGACCGAAGCCAAGGAAATGATCGCCGTGCCGATGGAGGCGTAGGCCGGGACCATGCTGTCGCCGGTGGCTTTGATGATCTCGGTCATCACCAGCGGGGCGCTCCCGCCGAAGATGATGGTGCTGATGCTGAAGCCGATGCTGTAGGCACTGTAGCGGACGGTGGTGGGGAACATTTCCGTCAGGACGGTGTGCACCACGGCGGCGTGGCCGGAGAACGCGATGGCCAACACCACGGTTGCCACGCAGGCGAGCAGCATGTTTCCGGTGACGATCATCAGGAACATCGGGTAGGAGACCAATGCCATTAGGACGGCCGAGCCGGCGAGGACCGGCTTGCGGCCGATCCGGTCGGAGAGGCGCGCCATCAGCGGAATGCTGATGATGATGGCTACCAGGCTGAAGGCGGTCACAATCAGGGCCTGCACCATGGAGAAGTTGTTGCCCGTACCCAACTGGGTCTTGAGGTAGGTGGGCATGTAGGCGAACAGCAGGTAGTAGCCCGGGCCGTTCAGGGCCGGCAGGAAGATCGTCAGCGCGATGGCCTTCAGGTGGCGCTTGGAAGTGAAGACTGCGCGCAGCGGATTGCGTTCGACTTGATTGCGCTCCCGCAGGGCGGCGAAGTGCGGGGTGTCCTCCATCTTGGACCGGATGTAGTAGCCGACGTAGCCAAGCGGAAGGGCGAAGAGGAACGGGATGCGCCAGGCCCAGGATTCCATGGTGGAATCCCCGAGCGTGGTGATCAGCACGGCGGAGAGGGCGCTGCCGAACAGCAGGGCGCAGAAGGAGCCCACGGCGATGAAGCTCATGGCGAAGTTGCGGTGGCGGTTATGGGCGTATTCGCCCACGAAGGCCATGGCGCCGGCCACCTCGCCGCCGGCCGAGAACCCCTGCAGGATGCGGAGGAGGATCAGCAGGGCCGGGGCCGCCCAACCGATCACTGAGGAGGACGGGATGAGGCCGATACAGGCGGTGGCGCCCGAGATCAGGAGCAGCAGGACTGCCAGGAGGTTTTTGCGGCCCAGCTTGTCGCCCAGGAAGCCGCAGATCACGCTGCCGAAGGGCCTGGCCAGGAAGCTGACCAGGAATCCGACGTTTGTCAGCAGGAGGGATCCGATGTCCTTCGAGCCCATGATGTTGATGGCCAGGTAGGTGGTCAGCAACCCGTAGATGCCGTAGTCGTACCACTCCACGAAGGAGCCCATGGTGCCTGCGAAGGTCGCCTTGCGCACCACTTTGCCGTCAGCGGTGACGACCTTGATTTGTGCGGTGTTCAGTTCCACTGAGTCCGTCGATGCAGTAGTCATTGGATGTCTTTCAGTCTAGGGCTGCTTGGTGGCGCCGGGATAGCGCATTCAGCTGTATTCGCGGGTAATTTCGGCCGTCATTTCGGCCTCGTGGGCCGCGACGGCGATGACGCGCTCAAGGATTTCGGCAGCGCGGGCCTGGGGGATGATCACGACGCCGTCATCATCGGCGGCAACGATGTCACCGGCAGCACACACAATCCCTCCGATGGCCACTGGTTCGCCGATCACGCCCGGGCCGTTCTTGAACGGGCCGGCAGGGGTGACACCACGGGCGAACACCGGGAACTTGATTTCGGTGATGGTGTGGCGGTCCCGGATGTAGCCGTCAATCACGGCACCGGTGGCCCCCGCGGCTTCGAACCGCTGCGAGAGCTGTTCCCCCACCAGGGCGCGGTGCTCGTGGCCGAAACCATTAATGACCACTACGTCGCCGGGCTGGATGTAGTTCAGGGCCTCGATCACGGCTGCGTTGTCACCCGCGGCGCCGAGGACCGGAAGAGCCGAACCTACGCAGTGGGCGCCGGGCCAGATGGGGCTGATGCCGCCGTCGACAATGCCCAGGCGCTCCATGGCGTCGCCGATGTTGGCTACCGGGAAGGCTTCGAAGGCCTTGACCAGTTCCCGGGGCGGACGGGTCCAGGAGGTCTTGCGGACTGTGAGTTCGAGGGTTGTTGCCATTGTTGTCACCTTTGTTGGTTCAGCGGACGACGCCGGCTCTCGATTCAGGACGATCATATGAGGCGGCAATCACATATGAGAAAAGTTTCGCGTTTGTTTGCCGATTCGTCAAGGGGCCGGTCCTGTCGCGGGAATAAGTCCGGGCTTTGTTGCCGGGACGTAAATTTTCGGCAAGTCAGGTAACGAGCGTGTGTCAGCTCACAAATTTCCGTTGACTTGACGGAAACAATAAGAGAAACTCTTCTCATTCGCGAACTCTCTCGCAGATTCCCCTTGTACCGAGGAGACACCATGCACGGACGAATTACCCCCCTGGCCGCAGCCGCGGCAGCGGCAGCGCTGCTGCTGACCGGCTGCACCACGGGCACCACCAGCGCCGGAAGCGGCGGCAGCTCCGGTCCGTCGACGGACACGATCCGCACCGCCCTCAACGCGGACCCCACCACCTTCAATGCGGCCAAGGCCAACGCGAAAGACGACTACGAGGTGGCACGCTTCCTTTTCGACACCGTGGTCCGCCGGGACGCAGACGGAAAATTCATCGGCGGCCTGGCCACCGACTGGACCTCCACCGCAACGGACGCCTCCCTGACCATCCGCAAAGACGCCACCTGCGCGGACGGCACCGCCATCACGCCCAGCATCGTTGCCAAGTCGCTGAGCTACTTCGCCGACCCGGCCACCAAGAACAACTTTGGCAAGCTGGTCTTCGGCCCCGGCCAGCCCACCATCACCGCCGACGACTCCGCAGGGAAGGTCTCGATCAAGCTGGCCCAGCCCTGGTCCGAACTGATCGGCGGGCTGACCCTGGCGCAGACCGGCATCATCTGTCCAGCGGGGCTCGCTGACCTAGACGGCCTGGCCAAAGGATCCGTACAGGGGGCCTTCTCCGGCCCTTACACCCTGACCAAAGCAAGCCATGGCGTCAGCTACGACATGACGCTCCGCCAGGATTACAAGGCGTGGCCGAAGTGGTCCAAGGAACCGGAGGGCACCCCGGCGAAGACCGTGCGGTTCTTCCCCGGCGTTAACAAGACCACCGTGGCCAACCAGCTCCTGACCGGCGAAATGGATGTCTCCGACATCGCCCCTGCCGACACGGCACGCTTCGAAAGCAACAAGGACTACACCATCACCACGGTGCCCTTCGCCGGGATCTTCCTGCTCTTCAACCAGCGGCCGGGCAGCCCCTTCACCGACCCTGCGCTCCGCAAGGCCGTGGCGCAGCTGATGAACCAGCAGGCCTTCAACGCCGCGGCCTACGCCAACAAGGGCATTACCTACAACTCCATCGTTGCGCCCACCGTGGCCTGCGCCCTCCAGGACAACTCCCATATCACCAAGGAGGACACCGCGGCCGCCAAAGCAGTCTTGGCCGGAAAAACCTTCAAAATGGTGGGCACCACCAGCATCGGCCCCAACGGTGCCGGCAGCACCTACGTCCAGGAGGCCCTGCGCGCCGCCGGCGCAACCGTGGACCTGAACCTGGTGGACAACGGGACCTGGGCCACCATGACGCAGACCAAGCCGGAAACCTGGGACATGACCGTCCAGGGCGACGCCAACTTTGTCGGCACCGTGGCTGCATCACTGACCCGTATCGCCGGCGTCCCCACCGAGAAGGGCGGCCGCAACATCGGCGGCGGCGAAAACGCCGACATCCTCGCCGACATCTCGCAGGCACAGGCCGCCACGGACGATACCCAGCGGTGCGACGCCTACACGAAGGCACAGATCAGTGCCCTGGAGGACAACGACATCTACCCGTTCGTGGGTGAGCCCCAGATCGTTGCCCAGCGCCCGGGATTCGCGATCCAGGCGCCCTCGGGCATCGTCGACTACGGCACCCTGCGGATCACCAAGTAAGTAAAGGTTCAGGAAGATGACAGAACCCACGATGCTCTCCAAGGAAA
Organism: Pseudarthrobacter sp. YAF2; assembly: GCF_052113345.1. Taxonomy (NCBI): domain Bacteria; kingdom Bacillati; phylum Actinomycetota; class Actinomycetes; order Micrococcales; family Micrococcaceae; genus Pseudarthrobacter; species Pseudarthrobacter sp. YAF2. Next base: position 200,253 of record NZ_JBFRDA010000006.1, read on the forward strand.
CACTCATCCTTGAAGAGAGCCAAACCCCGGGGGCCACCAAGGGCCCCCGGGGCGGCCCCCGGGGCCTCTCCCCCTGGGGCGCCTATGCCCTTCGCCGCGCAGGCGGTGTCCTGCTGTCCGTGGCGCTTCTCGTCGTCGTGACCTTTTTCATGGTGCCGCTCCTCCCCGGGGACCCGGCCGTGGCCGTGGCAGGCGCTGACGCCACCACCGAACAGATCGAGGCGATCAGGGAAAGCCTGGGCTTGAACCAGCCCCTGTACCTGCAGTTCATCCAGTACATCGGACACCTGCTGACAGGAAACCTGGGTGAATCCTTCGCCTACAGCACCTCCGTGTCATCGATCATCGCCACCAAGCTGCCGTTTACGGCCGAAATCGCCCTCCTGGGCATCCTGGTGACCTTGCTGCTCTCCGTTCCGGCAGGAATGGCGGTGGGCATCATGACCCGGGGCGGACGGCGGAAGTGGCTCGACGTGACCTTCGGCATGCTGACCGGCTTCTTCCAGGCAGTGCCGCAGTACGTTATCGCCACCATGCTGGTAGTGATCTTCGCGATCGTCCTCAAAGTCCTCCCGGCGGCCGGTGCCGCAACCCTGAGCTCCCTGATCCTGCCGGTGGTTGGCCTCTCGGTCGCCCCCATCTGCTCCATCGCCCGCGTAGTGCGCCGCGAAACAGCAACCGTCCTGGAACAGGACTACCTGCGGACCGCCCGCGGATGGCGGCTGCCCTCGCTGCGGCTGTACGCCCGCCATGCCCTGCCCAACCTGATGACCACCACCCTCACGCTCGCCGGACTGATCCTCGCCGGCATGCTCGGCGGAGCAATCATCATCGAAAACGTCTTCAACTGGCCCGGACTGGGCAAGGAAATCGTCACGGCGATCATCAACAAGGACTACCCCGTCATCCAGGGCATCATCCTGGTCCTGGGCTTCCTGGCCATCATCCTCAACCTGCTGGTGGACGTCATCCTCGGCATCATCGATCCACGCACCCTCGGAGGAGGAAAGTCCCATGGCTGAACAGCGCCGCGCAAAACGCCGTATCCGGTGGACAACAGGACTCATCCTCGGCATTACCCTCATGAGCGTCATGGTCCTGATAGCCGTCCTGGCGCCAATGTTCCTGACCGAAGCCGCCGAAAAGCTCACGACGGACGCGTCCCAAGGGCCCAGTCCGGCACATTTGCTGGGAACAGATGACTTCGGCCGGGACATCCTGGCCCGCTCCCTGGTCGCCACCCGGCTTACGCTGATCATGACCGCAGCCACCACAGTCATTGCCGTCGTCGGCGGCATCCTGATCGGCACCTTCATCTGGCTGGCTCCCCCGCGGGTCCGCAACGCCGTCCTGAGGGTCATTGACGCCGCCGTCGCCTACCCCAGCCTGATTTTCGCACTGCTCATCGCCGCCATCCTTGGCCAGGGCGCCTGGTCTGCCGTGCTGGCGATTGCCATCGCCAGCATTCCTGCGTTCGCGCGGCTCACGGCGAACATGGCCGCCTCTATCTCGCAGCGGAACTACGTCTCCACCGCCCGGCTGCTGGGCGTGCCCGGTCCGCGGATCATCGGCCGGCATCTGCTGCCCAACATGGCAGAGCCGCTCCTGGTGCTGACGGCAACTGTCTTTGCCACCACCCTCATTGAGCTGTCAAGCCTTTCGTTCATCGGCCTCGGCGTCCAAAACCCGGATTACGATTTCGGCCGGCTGCTCAACGAAGCACTCGTGAACATCTACTCCCAGCCGCTGCAGGCGGTGATGCCTTCCATCATGATTACCGTGGCAGGATTGAGTGCCATGCTGATCGGCGACGGCCTGGCCGCTGCCACCGATCCACGCGGAGGACGGAAGTTCGGCAGCGTCAAAGCCGCTTCCGAGGTACCGGCATCGCTCCGGGCAGACAGCGAGGCCCTGGTGGAGATGGACAACCTCACCGTCAGCACCCCGCACGGGGTGCCACTGGTCAAAGGCGTCTCCCTCAGCATCCATGCAGGAGAAGTGGTGGGACTCGTGGGCGAATCCGGCTCCGGCAAATCACTCACCGCCATGTCCATAGCCGGACTCCTCCCGGAAGAACTCGTCGTCACCGCGCGTACCATGCGTCTGGGCGAACTGAACCTGCTCAAGAAGAACGACCCGCGGGCACTGGCCACCTCCATCGGGCTCGTGTACCAGGACCCCGGCACCAGCTTCAACCCTGCCCTGCGGATGGGCTCCCAGCTCACCGAGGTCAGCAGGGTCCACCTTCGCCAATCCCGGAAGACGGCCTACGCCAGGATGGTCAAAGCACTGGCGGATATCCGCATCACGGAACCAGAAAAGCGGATGAACCAGCACCCGCACGAACTCTCCGGCGGAATGCTCCAGCGGGCTATGATCGCCTCCACCCTGGTGACGGATCCGCGCCTGATCATTGCCGATGAACCCACCACGGCCCTGGACGTAACCGTCCAGGCGGACGTGCTGCGGCAGTTCCGCTCCATCAATAGGGAAATGGGCACGGCCATGCTGTTCATCTCCCACGACATCGGCGTGGTGCAGGCGCTCTGCGACAAAGTCATCGTGATGAATGGCGGGAAGATCCTCGAACGGCTCACCGGAGCGCAACTGGCGGCCGGTGACGTCAAGCACCCCTACACAAAGGCACTCCTCGCCGCGACGCCCAGCATCGCCGAGCGCAAGGCCGAACTCGTCTCCGTCCGCGCGGAAGAGTTCACCTATGACGAGGTCCCCGAGGATGCCGCCGGCTCAGTTCCGACGGAAGGAAAAGACAAACCATGACGACCTCTTCAACCCTGGCCGCGCCTGTCCTTGAAGTCCGGGATCTTGAAGTCACTTTCGGATCCGGACACTCAGCTGCAAAGGTACTCAAGGGTGTCTCCACCGCCATCGCCCGGGGCAAGACCTTGGGCATCGTGGGCGAATCCGGCTCGGGAAAGTCCACCCTGGCCAAGGCCATCGTCGGACTAAACCCGGTCAGCGGCGGCAGCATCGCCATCAACGGCCAGGACGTGGCCAAAATGACCGGCGCCCAGCTCCGGGCCATGCGCCGGGAAGTCCAGATGATTCCGCAGGACCCGTACTCCTCGTTGAACCCGCGCCGCACCATTGGGCAGACGCTGGCTGAGGCGATCGATCCCGTGCGTTCCAACCCGCGGGTCCACCGCAATAAGATCTCGCACTGGCTCTCCACCATTCGACTCGACCCGGAGGTGGCCGAAAGATACCCGCATGAATTCTCTGGCGGCCAGCGCCAGCGCATTGCCATTGCCCGCGCCTTGGCCGTTGAGCCCAAACTGATCATCGCCGACGAGATCACGTCCGCCCTGGACCTGTCCGTCCAAGCGGAGATCCTGAACCTCATCAGCCGGCTCCGTGCGGAACTGGACCTGACCATGGCCTTCATTTCCCACGACCTCGATGTGGTGCACCACGTCAGCGACGACATCATGGTGCTCTTTCACGGCGAAGTGGTGGAAATGGGTGATGTGGACAGTGTTTACGGCAACCCGAAGCACCCCTACACACGCAAGCTCATCGACTCCGTCCCTGGCGGTCCGGGCTTTGACATTGGCGAACGCCGGAAAGCTGTCGCCTGATTCGCAGAAGAACAACGCCGGCCTGGGCACATGCCCGGGCCGGCTTTCCGCACCACTCACAGACGGCGCCGTGCGGCGCCTACTCCCCGGCCGGCGTCGTGACTGGCTTCGCCGTCCCCGCGCGAACGGCGGTGGCAGCGGAGGCTGCCAACTGATCCGGGGAGCGTCCCACGTCCAGCAGTACATGTGCTTCATCAGCACCCAGCGGTTCCAGTGCTGCCAGCTGCGACGCCAACAGCGAGGCAGGCATGAACTCATGGTTCCGGGCAGCCATCCGGGCTCCGAGGGTGTCCGCGGAGCCTTCGAGGTGCAGAAACAACACGTCAGGGGCGTGCTCCCGCAAAAGATCGCGGTAACGCGCTTCAGGGCCGCACAAGCAATAATGACCCCATTTCCTTCCCGCTGACAGGACTCCAGCGTCCGCCCGATGACCCGCAGCCATGGCCGCCGGTCATCATCATCCAATGGAAATCCCTCCCGCAACTTCTCCCTGTTCCCCACCGGGTGAAGGTCATCGCCGTCGATGAACCGGACACCCAGCCGCTGGCCCAGCAACGCTCCAACGGTCGATTTTCCCGACCCGGAGACACCCATGACAACCACGGGCGGAATCTCTTTATTACTCATGTGAATTTGCCTCCACAGAACTCTTTCCTGGCCTCGGATGAAGTGCGATGATTGTCACACATGCGAAAGATTTCTCAGATCAGGAATGGTGAAGTCAACGCATTCCCGAAGACAACACCGGCCATCTGAGCCCAGGACAACCAACGAGGCGCACCGATGCAAACAGTCCGTACCGTCACCTTCCCCGACCGGGACCTGCTCGCCAAACTCCAGCCCCTGCCTGCAGGAATCGACGCCGCAGTGTGGGACCTGAAGTCCGATCCGGACGGCGTGGACCTGGCGGACATCGACGGCGTGATCCTCCCGTACATCGATGCGTCCGCCGTCCTTGGCTCACTGTCCAAAGCCCCGAACCTGAAGTTCGTGCAGACCCAGTCCACGGGCTTCGACGGCGTCCGGGAAGCCGCCGGACCCGCGGCCGCGGTAGCCAGCGCCTCCGGCGTTCATGCCGCTGCAACGGCCGAGCTGGCCATCGGCCTCATCATTGCCAAGCTCCGCGGGATCGACGACGCGGTACGGAATCAGCAGACCGGCAGCTGGCTGCCCCAGCGCCGCTCCTCGCTCGCGGACAGGCGGGTCCTCCTGGTCGGCATCGGTGGCATTGGCCATGAGATCGCCAAACGGCTGGCGCCGTTCGAGGTAGAGATCACGCGGGTCGGCAGTTCCGCACGCGAGGACGGCGAGGGGCGGGTTCACGCTTCCTCGAAGCTCGCCGAACTTGCCCGTACCCACGACGTGCTGGTTGCCGTGACGCCCCTGAATGACCACACCCACAAGCTGGTGGACGCCACCGTTCTCGCTGCCCTGCCGGACGGCGCACTCGTGGTGAATGTCGGACGTGGACCGGTCGTGGACACCGCCGCCCTGACCGCGGAAGTAGTCTCCGGCCGCCTGCACTGCGCCCTGGATGTGGTGGACCCGGAGCCGCTGCCGGCTGACCACCCGCTGTGGTCCGCTCCCAACGCACTCATCACACCGCACATCGGCGGCAACGCATCCGCTTTCGAACCGCGCATCGTGAAGCTCCTCGCCGCGCAGTTGAAGGCCCTGGCAAATGGAGAGTGGCCCGGGAACCTGGTCCAGGCCGGCCCGTTCTGACCCTTCACCCATTGCCCCGGGCCACAGCCTCAGCCCCATGCGACAAAGCACCCGTTCCAGCCCCACACTGCTGATCCGACGCAGAGAATCGACAACTGTCATGAAAAGCAGAAAGCTCGTCCATCGGAAGTTCGAAGACCGACTCCGTGATCACCGCTCCCAGGACGGATTGACCACGCCAAACGGGCCGTCCCCCGCGATGACCGGCCGCGCGCCCTCCGAGGGAACGGGAGAGACTCCATTCGGATACGGCAGCCGAGGTGGCGCGGAGGCCGTGGCGGTGGGGACGAGCGCACGACTATGAAGCAAACATCCACTCTGGACTCTGGCCCCGTTACCCGGGCAGTCACCGGCGTGCACGCCTCCACAAGCGGTTGGTGGCGACCTGAAAGTGAACCGTACCCGTTCCGCTACATCCAGAAAGGCGATTTGATGCCCAGCCTGGAAGGTAACCGGACCGAGTGGGTGCTTGAGTACTCGTTGCCACCGTACAGGCGAATAAATCGTGTCCGCCCAAGTGCCTTTGGCCCCTGAATCTTCAACGGCCAACTGAAGCGATACACCCCAACCTGACAGACGGCCGGGCAATGTCGATTCGATCTGCTCAGGCCCGGGTTGAGCCGATAACGTCGGTCACGGCTGCGAGCATGGAAAGCCCGAGCTGAAGCCGGTCCACTCCGCGCGAGCTGGCGGGTGCACCTACTTTGATACCTAGGAAGGACAGACCGTCCGGGACCTTCGCAACTACCGCTCGTAATGCGTCAGCCGTGAGCAGTGATGCCGGGTCGTCTGTGGCCAGACTCAGGTGCACGTCCTCCCATGCGGTGCTGCGGCTGGTAGCTGTGGGTGCCGCCCCGGAGAAGGTGAAGGCGCCAAGCGCTGGCCCGAGTGTGTCGATGTGCGCGCCGGGGGTGGTTGAGCTGCGTCCTTCGATGGCTGATCTGCCCCAGTTGAGCAGGTGACGGATTCGCCGGGCCTTCAGGTCCACGGCTGACTGCACCGCGGCCATTTCGTCGTTCAGGGCGAGGTAGCCTTTCTGCGGTGCCTGGCCTGGAATGAGCGCGTCCGAATGTTCCACGAGCAGTTCGATGTTGCCCCAATCCCAACCTGCGATTTGCTGGAGGGAATCGGTGAAGGCTTCGGGGCTGGAGCGCTCTGCTCGTGGAGCAGACTGGAGGGCGAATGCGCGCACCGACAGCGGCCCTAATTGTTCCTGCAGCCGCCGCGTTTCTTCCCGGGCGGAAGCGACATCTTCGAGGGCACGTTGGCGGCCAGCATGATCGGCCGACGCCAGTCCGTAGTGCGGGTCGGATATGGCGGATATGAGGGTCAGGGGCATTGCACTGATGGTGTTGGACCAGTCGGGGTCAAGTAGGACCCCAAGCCGGTCCAGCCCCTGTGGGTGTAGGCCTCCCTGGAGGAGAGGTAGTTCCAGACCGTCGATGCGCTCCTCTGCCCGGAGGGCTTTATACCAAAGGTCTTCGGCCGCGGTGTCCTCTGTGAGCCCGATGGGCGCTGCGTTGTAGGCGGAATAGATGATGCTTGTCATCGTGGCCTTTCGCAAAGGTCCATGGTTGCGCTGCTCATCCCGCCGCGAAGACGTCGCGGGATTCTTTGACGCGGTCCTGGGCGAATTCGATGCCGAAGCCGGGACGCGTCGGCAGGGCGAAGGATCCGTCGACCGGTATCGGGGTGTCTTCTTCGAAGTAGTGCCTTTCGGGCATGTGGTGGAAGAGGTATTCGACGCGGGGGCAGGTTTCCGGTGATTGGCTTGCTACGACGTGGAGGGCTGCGTGGATTCCGTGGCCGTGCGGGATGACGTGGACGCCGAATGTTTCTGCCAGAGAGCACATTTTGACCAGGTCTGTCACGCCTCCGCACCATTCCGGGTCGACTTGCAGGACGCTGAGGAGTCCGCGCTGAAGGAAGGGAAGGATGTCGTGGCGGTCGTAGAGGTGTTCGCCAGTGGCAAGTGGGATTGAGGTGGCGGCGCGCAGTTGGGCGAATGACTCGATGGCGCCGGTGGGGAAAGGTTCCTCGAGCCAGTCGGGGTGGAGGTGTTCGACGCGGGAGGCCCATCGGCGGGCGTAGGTGGGGTCCCAACTCATGAAGGCGTCGAACATCAGCTCGGCCCGGTACCCGACGGTTGCACGTGTACGTTCCACGAGGGCCACGTTGCGTTCAAGTCCTTCTGCCCCTTGGGCGGGGCCGTCGGCGAAGAACCACTTCTGGGCAGTGTAGCCCTCGTCGAGGAGCCGGGCGGCCGTTTCTTCGACTTCGCCTTCCCCGTGGAACGTTCCGAGGGTGCTGGCGTAAGCGGGGATGCGAGTGCGGCCGGATCCGCCGAGCAGCTGCCACACAGGTACTCCAAGAAGGCGGCCCCGAAGGTCCCACAAGGCGTTGTCGATGGCGCTGATGGCGATCTTACGGTTGCCATGCCGGGAATGCCGGTTTGCTCGTTGGAGCATGTCCCAGACGAAATTGTTAGCGAGGGCATCGAGGCCAAGGATGGACGCCGCCATGCCCTCCTGCAGGGGTGCGACGGCTTCCTGGTCAATGGGACCGTAGCGGCCAGTGACACCTGAGGTGGTGGCAATCTCGAGGTAGAGCGAGGCCTTGCGGCGGGGATCAGTGGGGGCCGGCCATCCCTCAGCAGGATGGTACTGGGTGTAGACGCTGATGGGTCGTGACTGCGGCGGGAATCCGCGGTCCTTCGTCTCTGCTGGGAGCAGGGCCGACAGCTCGATCATCCGGACCGAGGAAATTTTTGCATGGATCATGAAAAGGCCTTTCAAATCTGGTCAGAAGCAGAATTTCTTGAATTCGATTCTGCACGGCGTTTGCTTGCAGCTACAGGTCGATTCCGATGTATTTTTCTTCGAGGAATTCCAGGATTCCTTCGGAGCTGCCTTCCCTGCCGAGTCCGCTTTGCTTCATTCCGCCGAAGGGGGCGGCGGGATCACTGAGGACGGCACGGTTGACGGCGACCATGCCTGCGTCGATGCCCTGTGCCACAGCTAATGCCGGTGCCTGTTCGCCGTACACGTAGGCGATCAGTCCGTAAATGGTGTCGTTGGCCATCCGCACGGCGTCGTCGACGTCGTCGTATTCGATAACGGACGTGACTGGTCCGAAGATTTCTGTCTGGGTGATCTCACTGTCGTGGGTTACACCGGTAAGCACGGTCGGGGCGTAGAACGCTCCCTGTTCGGATGATTCGCCTCCGGTCAGTATCGTCGCGCCGGCCTTGATGGCACCAGCGACCAGTTCGGCGACTTTGTCGCGTTCGTTGACGGAGACCAGGGCTCCCAGTTGGTTTGCTTTATCCGATCCAGGGCCTACCCGCCAGGTGGCGAGTTCGGTGGCCATGCGTTCTGCGAATTCCGTGGCCAGTGAAGAGTGGACGTAGAAGCGGTTGGCCGCGGTACAGGCCGAGCCGCCGTTGCGCATCTTGGCGATCAGGGCCCCTTCCACGGCAGCTTTCAGGTCTGCGCCGGGGAGGATCACGAAGGGCGCGTTGCCGCCCAGTTCCATGGAGGCGCTCACCACGTTGTCGGCCGCCTCATGCAATAAGACTCGGCCGACCTCGGTGGATCCGGTGAAGCTGACCTTGCGGACATCGGGGTGGTGGAGCATCCGGGCGACGGCGGGACCGGTCGGGACGGGCGTGACGAGGTTGACGACTCCGTCCGGGACGCCAGCGCGGCGGAGGGCGTCGACGACGAACGCCGCGGTGAGCGGTGTTTCCCGGGCTGGCTTGAGGATCACGGTGCAGCCAGCGGCAAGAGCCGGTGCGATTTTGCGGGTAGCCATGGCGGCCGGAAAGTTCCATGGGGTGATGAGGAGGGCGACGCCGATGGGCTGGTGTGTGACGACGATGTGCTTGTCGCCGCTGGGTGAGAGCCGAAAGTCGCCGCGGACGCGGACCGCTTCCTCGGCGAACCAGCGAAAAAACTCGATCGCGTACGAGGCCTCCCCCAGGGCATCGGCGTAGGACTTGCCGTTTTCCAGCACGATCGTTTCGGCCAACTGTTCCTTTTCCTCGGTCAGGATCTCGAAGGCGCGCCGGAGAATCTCGCCACGTACTCTGGGCGCCGTGGCGGACCAGGCGGGCAGAGCCGCGGCCGCGGCGTGGACCGCGGCGTCACAGTCGGTTTCATCTGCAATGGCGAAGGAGGCAAGCTCGGCACCGGTGGCAGGGTCCAGAACGGGGAATCTGTTACCGGTAGATCCGGGGGTCCAACGGCCATCAATAAAGAGGTCTGATTTGTGGTTCACTTGCTCGTTTCGCTTTCATTCGAGGCGGTGGCTGGAAGGGGTTTGAGTTCGGTGCGGTCGCCGCTGAACGCGGCCCGGACGATCCGGTGGAGGTTCTCCTCCGTAGGGTCAATGACAGAGTTGGTGACGAGCCGCCGCACCGTCAGGGACAGCTCCACAACTCGGGGAAGGTCTGGTTCGGTGACGCCGATGGCGGCAAGGTCCACGGGGAGGCCGATGTCCGCCATGATGGCGGCGACTTCGTCGACCGCGTTCTGTGCCGATTCTTCGATGCCGGTTCCGGCGACGCCGAGGGCACCGGCGACGCCGGCAAGGCGGCGGGTATCCGTGGGCAGCAGCGCCTGCATGACATAGGGCAGCAGCATGCCCGTGCCCAGCCCGTGCGGGGTGTGAGTCAGGGCGCCCACCGGGTACTGGACAGCGTGGGACAGGTGGGTGCCTGCGGCGCCGAATGCCATGCCGGCCAGCAGGCTTGCATATGCCATGCGTGAGCGGGCTTCAAAATCTTCGCCGTCCCTGACCGCGTCGCGAAGGGAAAGCCCGATCAGCCTGATCGCTTCCAGGGCAAGGGTTGAACTGAGCAAGTTCTCTCCCACGAAGACCGGCAATTGACTGGCCCACTCCGGTGAGTGGTTGTTGGCGGTGTAGGCCTCGATGGCGTGGACCAGTGCGTCCGCGCCGGCACTGGCCGTGACAGCGGCGGGGGCGCCGACCATGAGCCTGGGGTCCACGATGGCGGCCCGCGGAATCAGGTGCGGGCTGGAGATACCGACCTTCAGTTCACGGTCCGGATCGGCGAGTACCGCTACCGGGGTGACCTCGCTGCCGGTGCCCGACGTCGTGGGCACGGCAACGAGCGGAGTCACCGGTCCGGGGACCTGGTTTTCACCGTAGAACCTGTTGAGCGGGGTTCCGTGGGCCAGGCCCAGGGCGATGAGCTTGGCCAGGTCGAGGGCGCTGCCGCCACCGAACCCAACAATGACTTGCGGGTCGGTGGTCTTGGCCCGTTCGATGGCGTCTTCGACCACGGTGACCGGAAGTTCGGGGACGACCTGCGTGTCAACGGTCACTGACACGTTCAGGGCTTCGAGTTCGGCCAGCAACGTTGTGAACGCCCCGGTCTTGGATAGGAACGGGTCGCAGACCACCAGGGCCCGGTGGCCCAGCGCTGCGACGGTTCGGGCGATACTTGCCCGGCTGCCGTCGCCGAAAACTATGGAATCGGGCAGCCTCAGCAGGCCGAATGAAGCGGCAATGTCAGTCATGGGAAAGTCCTTCCGCGTATTTGAGGGCGAGTGCCCATACTTCGTCGTCAATCGGCACCCCGGTTGTGGCGCGTCCTTCACGGGTGCGCCGCGCCCGGTCCCCGGGAACATCTGCCGGGCCGGAAACTCCACTGTCCCTTACGTGGTCCAAATAGTCGGTCAATGCCGGCAGCATCCCCAACAGCCCGAGCCGTTCCAGGCTCACGCTGATCAGGAGGTCGCCCTTCGTAGCCGGGAACTGGGTGTCCAACGTTCCCACTACATTGGTGCCGAACGCCGTGGCCGTCACGGTGCCCACCAGTGCTTCGAGGGCGATCCCCAGGGCATATCCCTTGGGTCCGCCAAAGGGTGAGAGCGCCCCTTGGACTGCTGCGGGGGCGTCGGTGGTTGGCCGCCCAAGGGCATCCACTGCCCACCCGGGCTGGAGTGGCCGGCCGGTAGCGGCGTAATCGATGATCTTTCCCATTGACACTGACGCTGTTGACATGTCGAGCACTAGGGGTTCCCGTGAGGTCGGGACCCCGATGCCAATGGGGTTGGTGCCGACGCTCGCTCCCCTGCCACCCCATGCGTGCACAAGTGCTTCGCTGGTGGTCAGGAGCACCGCCACCTGCCCCAGGCGGGCGATCGACTCCACGTAGGGTGCCAGCATCCCGATGTGGCTCGAGTTTGAAATAGCAGCCATCGCTATCCCGGTTTCGTCGGCCCTGGCAACGACTTCATCGATGGCCCTATAGGCCACGACCGGCCCAAAACCCCGGTTCCCGTCAACCCGAAGGACGCTGGGAGCCACCCACTCCAAACGGGGCTCCGCGTTGGCGACGATAAGGCCGCGACGCATCCGTTCGACCAGCACGGCCAACCGGCGGACGCCGTGGGAGGCGTGTCCACGCAATTCACCTTCGACCAGATTTTCGGCCTGCACGTCGGCGTTGGGCCTCGATGCCCCGTTGGCCGTCAAAGCATCGCTGATGACCTTCCGGAGATCGTCGCTCGGTACGACAATTGCTTCGGAGGCGCTTTCCTTGGCGCTTGTTTTCACTGATCCCTCCTCTGTATAACTCCTAAGATCATCCACACACGAAAGGCGGCTACCCATGCCCCGTCCCGCAGAGCAGGACGCCGGTTCCGCGTCGTCCCTGTCGCGCGGCCTCGCGCTGCTCGATTTGTTCACCGCACCGGACCAGGTGCTCAGCATCAGTGAAATCGCCCGCCGCTCCCGCGTTCCCAAGTCCACGACGCACCGGTTGATCCTGGACCTAATCAGTTGGGGAGCCCTGGAGCGCGGCACCAACGGTGTCAGCCTCGGCGTCCGGCTTTTCGAGCTCGGCTCCCTGGTTCCCTCGTCCAGCACCCTGAGGGACCTTGCGCTTCCCTTTGCGCACAACCTCAACGAAGTCACAAAGCTCACCAGCAACATCGCCATCCGCGAGGGCAACGAGGTGCTCTACATCGAAAAAATCACCACCAGAACCCTGAAAGTTCCACACTCCCGCGTCGGCGGCCGCGCCAGGATGCACGCCACCGCCCTGGGGAAGGCAATCCTTGCCTTCAGCGATCCGGAATTCGTTGAGTCAGTCCTGGGCGGTCCGCTGCTGCAGCAGACCGAGAAAACGGTCACCGATCCCGCTGAGTTACGCAGGGAACTGGCCCGCGTACGCACAGAGCGAGTGGCCTACGACGTCGAAGAATCCCGCTTGGGACTCTTCTGCGTCAGCGCCCCCGTCTTCAACGGCCAGGGCGGCCCCATAGCAGGAGCCATTTCAGTCACCGGCGCCACCGAACTGGCCATCGCCAAACGCTACGCGCCAGCCGTACTGGCCACGGCAATGGCCCTCAGCAGCGCCATCGGAACCGCCAAACGGCCTCGACGCTCAACCGTTGCCTGACATTCAGCTCCTCGCGCAGCAGGACGGCCGATCGGACGGTACTGTCGGCCCGGATACCGGGACGCCCGCATGAAACGTCCCGCTATCCGGGATGCGAGCTCCCGTCCCGTGCGGGAAGAGCGTATTCAGTTACTTACCGGCCCTTTTGTGGGCCACGACACAAAGGAGTGACCGTGACTGACATACGCAGTACGGCGACCGGCGCCCAAGCGTCGCTGCCATCCGACTTTTCGGCCGCCGAGAAACGCGCCACCATCTGCAAAGTCACCTTGCGCCTGGTGCCAATCCTCGCCGTAGCCTACTTTTTCAACTCACTGGAAAAGACCAACATCGGCCTTGCCGCGTTGCAAATGAACCAAGCCCTCGGACTGACCACCGCCGCCTTCGGCCTGGCGTCCGGACTGCTGTTCGTCGGCTATGCCGTCTTCGAAGTCCCCAGCAACCTCATCCAGTACAAGGTGGGCGCACGCAAATGGCTGGCCCGCATCATGATCACCTGGGGCGCGGTGGCCGCAGCGACCGGCTTCGTCAACAGCGAAGCAAGCCTCTACATCCTCCGCATTCTCCTGGGCGTGGCAGAAGCCGGGTTCTACCCCGGCGTCATCCTGTACTTCACGCTCTGGGTGCCCAAGGAATACCGGGGAACAATGCTGTCCCTGTTCGTCCTGGGCGGCACGCTCTCGGCCATCTTCGGTTCCCCCCTTACGGGGCTTCTACTCACCCCGGACCACTACTTCGGTATCGAATCCTGGCGCGCAATGTTCGTCATCGAAGGTGTTCCCGCCATGCTCGTGGGCGTCCTGTGCCTCTTCAAGCTTGTGGACCGACCCGCCGAAGCCACGTGGTTGACCACCCGGGAACGCGACTGGCTCGAAGGCTCGATCGCAGCAGAACACGCACTCGTAGAAGCCAGCCACTCCACCAGGAGTGTCTTCCGGTCCATAGGCGACATCCGCGTCCTCATGCTCTCCTTCATCTACTTCTGCCTGAAATTCGGCCAGTACGCCCTCGCATTCTTCCTCCCGCTCATGGTTGTCGCATTCCAAACCCAGGCCGGAATCAAGATGACCACCTTCCAGGTAAGCCTCATGGTCGCAATTCCAGCCGTTGCAGCCGTCGTCCCGGCAATCCTTTGGGCACGCCACTCAGACAAGACCGGTGAACGCTACTGGCACGCCACCGTCCCCGCCATCCTGGGCGCCGTCGGAATCTGCGCCTCCGCAGCCTTCCATCAACCCATCCTGATCATGATCTCGATCTGCGTAGCCACCATCGGGTTGAGCGCCCAAAGCGCACCGTTCTACCAAATCCCCGGCTACTTCCTCACCGGCGCTTCCGCCGCCACCGCTTTCGGCCTGATCAACTCACTCGGCAACCTCGGCGGATTCGTCGCCCCCACCGTATTCGGCGCACTGAAAGACGCCACCGGCAACTACACACTGCCCAGCTACCTCATGGGCGGAATCCTGATCCTCGCCGCCATCCTCACCGCAACCCTCCCACGGATGTTCAAAACCCTGAACCCCCGCCAAGACGCTGACCGCCCCCTCGTGGCGTCGAACTAGACCGCATATTGGTAGGGCAGCGAGGCAGAGGTCGGTATTGTCCGATCGCAGCAGCCCTGGGCACGGGTTCGGCATATCGAGACCGCCTACCGATCCCGCCCCAATGAGATGAGCCCAGTCCACTAGCCTCAAGCAGTGCTGCCTCATCTCGGCCAAGTCGGGTCCCAGAAATCGTCGGGCATGCTGCGACAGGAAATGATGGCAACCAGTCGACCGTAGGGTGGGGGTTTCCAGCAGAGGGACCCCCACCCCAAGCGCGTATGCGATGTGGCGTAGGGCTCCTGTGAAGTACGACCGAGGCTGCACCGAGTGCGGCCACTTCCGGTCCCGTGCCGCCTGGTTCCACGGCAATGGTCTGGACCCCTCGGGTGAAGGATGCATTTTCAATGAGTGTCTTCACCTCATTGATATAGCGTTTCCTAGTGGCCGCGAAGCCGGGTCCTGTGAGTTCGATCCAGTCAAGGTCCAGGATATTGGCAAGGCCCAGCAACACAGTGGCGATGCTTCGGACTGAGGGGCTGATCAGCCCTTCTGCCTCGGGCACGCCCTCAACCAACTCAGCGAGCACACGCCCGTAGACAGCTGCTTCGTCACCTGACTTTTTGATCATCAAATAACATGGCCAACTGCTGATCGTTCATTAGCTGCCGGACTATTCCCGGGGCGGACCGACGGTGTCAAGGCATCCGCGGGACCCGCACCAGCACCCAATTCCATCGGCCTCGACGACGATCGCGTTGGCCCCTCCGGACCAAAAAGTGCCAAGAGCAACCGAATTCGTGTCGTTCTCGGTGAGAACCGCCAAACCTATGAGGGCCTCCAGTTCCCGGGCCGTGTTGGAGGTCTCCCACATATGCGCCGTCTCAGGGTCCGCGCCCCACCCCAAGGTGCCACGCCGCCGTCCACTAGAGGCGACACCGCAGGGACGCACCCATCCGACCTGGATGGCTTACACCCTGATTCCAGCTCCCACCCAGCAAGGGATCCGGGTTGATTCCTCGAAAGAAACATCTGAACTGCTGGTCACAGGGAACGGTGCCCGATCCAGCGCATGCGCTAGTGATGCCCCCATCTTCAGGCATGAAGCCTTCCAAAAAGTCAAGCTTTGTCAACACCAGAGGAAGAAACAGGCCCTTGACCTGCAGAAACACTGTGCCCGAGGTGGGACTCGAACTGTCTTCCAGCCCTTGAAAACACTGGGAACCCGCGAAAACATGCGGAATCCGGAGCAGTTCGAGGGCTGTACAAAGCAGTCCGAGACGAAAAGTGTAGACAATGTCCACAGGCTCCCTTAGGTCGAAAAATCAGCAAGGTGCATGAACGCCTGTACGAGCTCCCCCTCGTCAGCGTGACACGAGTCACCACAAGTCGATGGACTTCTTCAATCAACCTGAAATCGGGCTGCCTCCTTCATCTTTCAAAGCCATGACGCTAGTGGTTGACCAATATCTATCCCCGTGAATTGAAGCGGTCGCTGCTGCCTTGGGCGAGACAGGAACCGACAGCGACACTGCCGTGTGGCACGGGCGACTCTCGCTCGTCGACGGAACGAGTCAAGTTACTTGCTATAGGACAAAGGAAGCGCCTCTCCATCGCAAGAAAGCAGTACGGTACTCACGCTCGGTGGTCAGCCAGGTCACGTCCTCTCAAGGCGAACCTGTCCCTCACCAGCACCGTAAGACGGTATCCCGTGAAGAAACTTCGCTTCACGGACACATGGACGCAGGGGCCCGTCTAGGAAATGCGCTCAGCCCTAATGCGCCGAACAAGAACTTGAGCCACAGTCTAGGAGCCGGCCGACTCGATCTTCGAGGGGATGCAGTAGTAACGAGTCCGCCCCACGCGCTTAACTAGACCGCCACGGACAAAGCATTCCAAAAGATCCAGGAGTTCAACGCGATTTAGGTTTGTCGAAACTCGTTCTTGGTGAGCTCTCCGAAGCTTATTCATTGCTGGCAGATCATCCATCGCGAGCGCGGCTTCTCCGGTGAGCGATCCGTGCAGAGCAAGCAAGTGTTGGACGTCGTGCCGGTTGAGCCCGGGTGTACGGCCGGTGTGATTGCGGTGGTTCAACTTAACGAATACATCCGCAAGTGTTGGCTCGGAGTGGTTCTCCGGGAAGCGACAGCCTCGGCAGACCCACGGGTTCTGAGTGGAACGGCGGGACTCTGGCAACTTGAAAATCCTCTCCCCGGGGATCCAAGGAGCTCCGCAAACACCGCAGACACCGGAGTACTTGGAGAGGATTCCGAATCGCTCCTCAAAGTTACCTCGCGGCTGATTCCTAGCAAACTGGGGTCGAGAATCAGGCAAGCGATGGAAGTTTGTCATGTCTTTAAACCTACGGCGTCAGCTGGCGGGAACTGCGCTCCAGTAGGGACAACGAGGACGCGTCCGAGAAGCGGCCTCCGGAACAGCTAGACCTAGGCTTTGAGCTTCCGCGGATCAGGGAACCCGAGCGAGACATACCCCGGAGCCCGCTTGTTCAGGGACGCGGCCAGTACGGGTGTGGATTCGTCGTAGTAGTCGTGAACGGTCGACACAGTTTTCCCCGGGTACGGCCGGATTACCCGGCCGACGTACTGGACCAGTCTGCCTTTGAACGACACAGGCGCTGCAAGGAACAGGGTATCCAGTTTTGGGCAGTCAAAGCCTTCTCCAATGTATGAGCCGGTGCCCAAGACCAGCAGAGGCTGCGCATCATCCGTGCTGGCAAGGAGGTCGACGGCGGCCTGTCGTTCCTTGGCCTTCATCGCCCCGGTGAAAACCACCGGGTTCAGACCAGCCGCCTCGAACCGGGACCTCAGGGACTCAAGATGGGCTTTCCACGTCGTCAGTAGGAGGATTCGGGAGTTCTGTTCGTAGGCTTCAATGACGTCGTCGTAGATTTGCTGCAGGCGTTCCTCGTTGGCGATCAAGTCCTTGTAGATGGCAGAGATCCCGCCCGGTTCGCTGGGGTCTGCGGCGCCGTCGTACACGTATGAGGTCCGGTGCAGTTCCAAGGCCAGCGTCGGTTCGGCAATCGCGTGGGCGTGGGTTGGCAGCTGCTGCGGAACAGCTGGGGAAATCGTGTGGGAGATTTGGCCGAGCTGGTGATAGATCAGCGAGTCCAACTTGTCGCGGCGGTATGGTGTTGCCGTCAGCCCCAGCCAGTACCGGGCCTGGATCTGGTTCATGACGTGGGTGAACGCTGCCGCCGGGACGTGGTGACATTCGTCTACGATGACGAAACCGTAGTCGGCGGTCAGCTCGGCAACATTTTCCCGCCGTGCCAGCGTAGGCAACAGCGCGACATCGACCCGCCCCGTCGTCTTGGAACGGCCACCTCCGATTTGGCCGCACTGCTCGTCCATGAATTGGCGGATGCGGCTGCGCCATTGCTCCGCCAAGGCTTTGCGATCAACCAGAATGAGGGTTGAGACGCCGCGCAGTGCCATCGCAGCACACGCCATCACAGTCTTTCCCGTACCGGGCGGGGCTACCAGGACTCCGTGCTCGGCGGCAGTGGCGGCGTCCAAGCCGCTTTGTTGTTCGGAGCGCAGGCTGGCCGAGAACTCGAAGCTTTGAGCCGTGCCTCGCGCCCGTTGATCATCAATGCGCAGCGAGCTGCCACTCGATTCGACGAGTTGCTGTAACAGGGGCAACAAACCACGGGGCAAGATAAGGTCGCCGTCAAGCGTTTCGTCGTAGTTCCGCAGGTATCGAGGAATGTTCCAGGTGGACCGCCTCTGGCGTTGGCGTTCATAGAACTCCGGGTTCGGCATGGACGCGGCATGCTTGACGGCCGCGATCATTGCTGGTCCAAGGTCCGCAGCTTTGATCGTCAGACGGGAACCGAAACCTGCGCGGACAATCATCGCGGGGCGCGGAACAATTTTGGACGATTGGGGCAATTCCAGCCGGCGAACTTCATTTCCCAGCTTAACTGCCGGAAGTCTCCGGATATGTTCGCGAACTTCACGGTCCGAAAGCCGATCCAAACTGGAAAGATACGCCCACTGGTCCTCATATGGTTCGAGGGTCGTGGTGTCGAGGAACAGGGTGGTGCCATGCTGCCGGCGCTTGCCGTTTAGCGGTGCGGCTATCAGGTTCCCCATACCCTTGCCTGAGTGAACGTCTTGGGCGGGAAAAAGCCTGTCGTAGCTGGCCAGGCTCATGCTGCCTCGCAGTGCCATCGCCTCATGAATGAGGCCGGTGCCAAGCTGGCGAGCTGCAGAGGCAGGGACTGCCGCGCTGAAGAAGATCCAAACATGGGCACCACGACCGGACTGGGACACTTCCAGGGCCGCGGGAATACCTCGAAACCGAGCAGCCTTAGCGTA
Organism: Pseudarthrobacter sp. YAF2; assembly: GCF_052113345.1. NCBI lineage: Bacteria > Bacillati > Actinomycetota > Actinomycetes > Micrococcales > Micrococcaceae > Pseudarthrobacter > Pseudarthrobacter sp. YAF2. The sequence continues at coordinate 218,896 of NZ_JBFRDA010000006.1, forward strand.
CGCAAGTGCATCGAGCATTGCGGCGCCGCCGTCAAAGTCCGCTGCGACCCACCAGCAGGTGTCCTGTTCCGTCAAGGGATAGAGGCCAATGTGCTGCTCTCCGCGCAAATGGTCGGCAACGACTAATGGAGTAAGCGGCAGGAACCTGGCGCCTGCGATGTTCGCGCCTTTACGCCAACCACCGGCGACGGCAGGAACCCAGCCGGAGCGCCCGTCCCGCGAGTTTTCCCACCGGACTGCGTACACATCATTGCGCGCCCTGAACAGATCCTGGAAGAGCCGGACTTTCGCTTCCGGAGACGAATCCATGGTGACCGGACCATGGTGCACCACTGAAGGAAGTACAGCCTGAGCCAAGTGGGCTGGCTTTGACTCCGCTTCCGTGAGTTCCAAGAGCTTCCGCAGTCTGGCGTTGTCCAGACGAAGCTCCTCGAGCTCACGTCTTAACGCCCTGTCTGCCGCACGGGAAAGGCCCGGCAATGCAGTTTGCGCACCAACTTCAGGAGTGTCTTCAATCACGGTTCCAATTCTCATACAGCCGGCAGGGAACCACGGAAACTTGCGGAATCCGCGGCAGTCTAGACGATATGAAGTGAAACGGTTACTCCTGTCCGGGTCCGGCCCATTATCGCCGGGCGGTCCTGCAGCGCCGGCTGGATGTGATGCTGCTGGCCCTAGGCGGGAACTGGCGCTGCATGCCCTGTTCCCGGCGCTGATGTCCCTTA